>QMPN01000331.1 GCA_003648575.1 Bacteroidota bacterium | reverse complement strand
CCAAGGATCTTACTAATTTCTGCTAGCATATCATCCAATGCAACAGTTGGATAAGCAGGGTTGACATAAAATATTCGTTCCCAATACAAGTCCAACATACCATCTAATGTTGTTGGTTGTTTAATTTGATGAAATATTTGAGTTGAAGGTGAACCACCAGCTGCAAAGCCTGCAATTACAACATTTGGTAATGCATTTGATCTGGTTAATGTTAATTCTTGTTGTAAGTTATCAAAGAAGCCGCCAGTAACAACACCATCACCAGTTGCTGATATCGCAGATGCCAATTCAGTATCAACATAACCTTTCGTTGCTGCATGAAATGATGTTGTTGGATGAGCATGTAAGGTCAAGAAACCAGTCATGGTATCACCTGGTACTTCAACATAATTACCACCGACTGCAACTGTTACAGCGTCATCAACATATTTCTTTGTAGCAGCTTCCAAATCAATAGTAGGATCACGACCAAGCGTGATTGTCTGTGTGAGATCCATAGTGCTGTCAACACCACCAGTAATACTAATAAAATTATTATCAACGTATTGTTTTGTAGCTGCTCCCAACAATGCGACAGGGTCTCCAGATAAAACTAAAAGGCCAGTCATGGTATCACCAGCACGATCTACAAAATCACCTACTGGACCACCACCACCAACAATCGGAATCCAGTTTAAAACATCATCATATACGTTTAATGTTTGGGTGGATGCATCATACCACAATTCACCAGCGACTGGTTCAACAGATGGTGAAGTACTAGCAGAACCAACTGGTCTCCACAAAGGTGTCAATGATGGTGAAGGATTTCCTGCTGTTTTAGTCGCTGCAGAATAAACATATAATTTGCTATCTGTTTTGTTATACCAAAGTTGACCTTCGATTGGATTGTTAATACCCAAACCAGGAGTGCTGGTGTTTACATCAAATTGTGTTTGGGGGATATGTGGAGTAGGATCGTTAGGAAAGTATGTGTTTAACAGTGGGTTAGCATTTTCTCTATCAAATCCTTGTTTATCGATAGCAAAGCTTTCGAGAACTTTATAGAAATTTTCATTGAATAATTCACCCCAATTAGGAGTTGCATTACCATAAAGAGTTAAATCGGTATGTTGTTGAACGCCACCAAATCCATCGAATGTTCTGGGTTGAATAGCAAACGTAGTTCTACCATCTGTACTATCTATTAAATAAATTGTTGTATTTGCCATAGGATTCGTATTCCTAGAAGTGTTACGATATCCAGTATTTATACGTTAGAGATTTAGTTCCGCTACGATTTTCTTTATCTGTTCGACTTCTTTTTTATGTTTTAAAAATTTAGCATACCAAAATTCGAATTTAATTATAGTTTTCAGAATGATTCGTTCTTCGTTAGATGTAGAATTAGCACAAAAATTAACAAATTTTCTAGATTTCAATAAAAACCAAGGAGATAACTTGCGACGACGAACAAGCAAAATTACTTCATTTGGACGGATAACATTAAATATGTCAGATACTGGAACATCATAATCATCAGCCAAATCAAATAATGTATCAATAGTGATATCTACCATCTGCAAAGGTGATACTAATCTATCCAACTTATTTAGATATATTGCATGAGCTTCAGAATCTGTCCACATTGACGGTGGAATGTTATCTTCTTTCACCATTATTTTAATGTATGCTGGTACATCAGCTACTTGAACACGCTTTGCAAACCGAGCAAACCCATAAATTGGTTGTACATTGTGGATTCTAAGAATATTTCAGGGGATGGTTCAAAGCGTTTGGATATTTTAAACCACAATTGATAGCATGCCCAAGCAGATTGTCCATCGATTGTTTTAAATTCATCCCTTCTTGTTTTTTCTCTGCACGTATGTTTCAGAAAGGATTTTTCCTGAATATAGCGAGCATCACAATAGGCACATTTAAAACGTTGTGGTTTCATTATTTATTTCGTTGTCGTATTTCTTTTTTTATGTTTTTATATTCATCTTTCTGAAATCCAAGTTGTTCACAGAATGCTAATAAGTTGTCATCTGATATTAATGGTAATGCATCTATAGCTTTTGCAGTGCTGTAATTAACGTCCTTTTAATTATATCAATCAATGCAGGGTGTTTAACAGTAGATCCTTTCTTCAACTTAATCCACTTGTATCTCGTTCGATTTCCACTAGCACAAATAGTTAACATTTTCATAACCAACGATTTATGTTTGTGTAATGAGAATACATATGGATTTACAATCTCATTCAACATCATTACTTTCAATGGATCATTTGTCCCATGCATCCACTTCATAAGCACCAATGGATGTTCTGCTTTCTGAACTGCTTCTGGTAAGTCATCGTAAAAGTGAGTATCCTTTACATCAATGCGAGCAAGAATATCAAATATTGTTATTTTGTTATCAACCATTCTGTTGGATTTATTTTCTTGTTGCAAAATTTGCATGTTATAACATCATCAGTCTCACCCATAATCAAGTATTCAAATGGGTGGATACATTCTTTTACCATAGTTGCTCTAAGTTCGCTGATTTGATCCATCATCGGCATCTTTTCCTTTTCAATGATGTCCAATATATTTTGTTCAATGGGTTCCAACATCACCATCAATTTAACTAAGTTATCCATCTTTCTATTCCAAGATGTTTTTTCACTCCTATTAGCCACATTAGCTAAGTGTTCTAATATACGACGAACTTCAGTTTCACGTGAGGTTTCATTTTCTGGTTTTTTAAGTCGTGCCATTTGTATTCCTTAAATCATTGATAATTGTATGAGTAATGCTGATGCATTTATTTCTGGTGCTGCAATCAGTTCATGTTTGTAAGCGTGTTCTGCAATTAATAACATACCTTGTTCCCAGTTTTTGTTACCAGCTTTAAATTTTGGGGATTTTTCCAAATTTTCATATAAGAATTTATACAGATCATACCACTCTTCACCTATAACATTATCACATACCAAAATTCTAGCTTGAATCCAATTGCCAGATTCTATTAAATCGAGCAAGGCGAATTTATAATCTGTAGATTCGGAAGTATTTGATGTTGGGGATAATAGAGCACTGTTAATTGTATGTTGTTGTAATACATTGATAGTTTTTCGGATATCTGGATAACAGACAGACACATAAGCATCTAAAGTATCCAGATCAAATGTTACATCTTCTGATACAAGTATAGTAGCTGCCAATTCAGTAATATCATTTACATTGGGAGCTTTAAATCGTAATTGTTGCAATCGTGATTTGAGTGGTTGAATAATTTTGTTTTCGTAATTGCATGTCAATATAAAACGAACATCATTATTTTCGTTTTCTAGCATGTGACGAAGAATAGCTTGACCAGGCTGTGATATATAATCCGCTTCATCTAATATCACAACTTTATACTTACCAATTGCAAATGTTGAAATGAAGTTTTTAATATTGTCTCTCATTATATCAACTGAGTTTTCATCAGATGCATTGATGTGGAGAACGTCAAGGGGATCAAGGTCTAACTCAACACAAAGCAATTTAGCTAGTGTTGATTTACCAGCACCTTGCAGTCCGGATAACAATAAATGTGGTATAATACCATCACTTATCATTCGTGTTATGATTTTTTTGTGGGTGTCATCATGAAAGATGTAGTCCGAAATTGATTGCGGACGATATTTCTCACACCATAAAGTTGAAGTTTGTTTCATAAATTCGTATTTCCGTATATTGTATGTTTATTATACTATATTCAGAAACACGAATCAACAAAATTTATTCGTATGCTAAGATACACTCATCGTCTGTGCGCCAAATGGTGGTACCATTGAATTCAATTCCATTTGTCCATTTCAGATTTTCTATTAAAATTCGCATACCTACGATGATTATCGGATCAGTTTTAGGACCAGTAGCCACTACAGTTCCCCACCGTGGTTGTTCTGTGCTTTCGTTGAAGTTTTTAAATTCAAACCCCCAATCAGTTTTCTCTTGGAATGCTGTGGAGCTCATACTACCTTCTTCAACTTTAACAGAATCTTGTTCAAATGTAAAGATTACATGATTGTGTATAGCTTTTATTGTTTTCATTCGTCTGTAGTAGATTCTTCTG
>QMPN01000330.1 GCA_003648575.1 Bacteroidota bacterium | reverse complement strand
TTAAAAGCCGACAGCATTACAAGGGAGATCATGCAAAGGGCAAAAGCTTCTGCCTCTGCCTATATCGATAAAGAATTAAGATCATACGATGTTTGGAATACTCATTCCTGGCCAATAAGCGATGTTGTATATATTGACGTGCCGGAGGACCTTGGTATGGCCTATGCTGCTGATGGTCAAGGCAAGCACCTAAAATCACAGTATATGGCGGATGGAAGCCTGGCAGTCTTTCTCAGGGAAGTCCCCCCGATGTCGGCAACAAGAGTGACCCTCAGGCAGGAAGTTCACTTTGCCAACCCGCTGCCCTGGAAGGGAATTTCGGCAGCCGGGATCAGCATCGATGAAAACAGCGGTGCTATCGACTCTTTAGCATTTCAGAATTTATCAGAAAATATTGTCGACAATTCCTTCGGGTTTGGCTTAAATAGCTACATCTATGTAGAGGGGCGTGACCCTGCAAACAAACATTATGTTGACCAGGTCAGTATCACGTATCCCGACAAAGGCCCGCTTGTCAACAGCATCCGCATAGAATCAGATGCCCCCGGAACCGAAGGCCTCCTGAGGGAAGTCCGGTTTTATAATACTATGAACCGTATCGATATCTCCAATACAATTTTTAAATCCGAAGTGTACGAGCCGGAAGGGATTCATTTTTCCTTTCCTTTTAATATTCCCGGAGGGGATGTCCATATTAATCAGGCATGGGACTATTATAAGGCGGGCGGAGAACAATTACCCGGATCAAATCTGAATTACAATACCATGAGCCGCTGGATCGACGTATCCTCAGATACACTTGGAGTTTGCGTAGTTTCACCTGACGCCCCATTGGTTGAACTGGGGGAGATATCTATGGACGCCCTCTCTGTTGGCTATAAGGACAAGCTGGAAGCATCACAATGCATTTTCTCCTATGTTATGAACAACTACTGGGAAACCAATTTCCTGGCTGCCCAGCCCGGTGAAGCAAGCTTCCGGTACTCACTATATCCCCATGGAGGTTTCGATCCTCTGAAAAATATGAAACGGGCACTGGAACGCACTCAACCATTGATCGTGCTGCCGTCATCTGAAGATAGAAAGTTGGGTTTAAGCCTGATCAGCTTCGATAACCCGAATATATTGATCACTACTTTTATCCCGGGCACCGACAACAGCTACTTTCTGTTGCGTGTGTATAATCCCGGTAATGAAGATCAGGCTGTGAATTTCAAGTGGAACCTTTTAAGCCCAATCACTGTTTCTTTTTCAGCTTCAGATTTATCCGGCTTGAGGATTAGCAAATCAGGGAATCCTTTTGTGATCAGGGCACACGATTTTGAGACCATTCGTGTGGATCTGTAAGCCACTTCAACCTTCAAATATCAGACTTCTGACCTCAAAAGGAAGGCCCCCTTTCGGGAGCCTTCTCCAAAACAAATAAACTACAGAGGTTACGTAATCAAGGCAAAACCTCAAAGCCCTTTATCATTCTACTTCTTCTACCTTCTATCCCCTTCGTAAATCAAATATCGAATATCGGATATCGAATATCGAATATATCTAACACCCTCCTGCATCCGCATGATCATCACCTCCGCCACCAAGGGCATCCAGGTTTTCTTCATACTCTAAAGGATAGGCCATTTCCCATGCCTTCCATCCGCCTTCAAGGAATTTAACATTTTTATACCCAAGCCTCTCCAGGTAATTCGCTGCGATAACTGATCGCTTTCCTTTCTTGCAATAAACAATAAGCTTGTCTGTTTTTTCCGGAGAATAGATCATTTCATTATCCCAGAAATCTTCGCTTCCCATCCTGAAGATGAGAACCCCGCCCGGGATATTAATAGCCCCCGGGATATAGCCATAGGCATATTCTGTCATCTCCCTGACATCCAGAAGATAAAATACGTCCAGGCTGTCCATCATAACTTTCAGCTCACCGCTTGTTATCACATCCAGGCCAATCTGTGCCTGGGCAACAATTTCATCAGGCCCTGATACTTCTTTTTCACAAGGACATGAGCAGGAGGTCATCATGAATGTTATCGATATGGTAACCAATAACAACAATTTTACATATCTATACATGGTTAAATATTTTGTTGGTTTCTAAATTGATTAGTCTGTTTTGTCTTTCTTGGCTTTCTTTTTCTTTTTATCACCGTTTACCGGCTTTACATATTGACTTGCATTATCAATAACATCCTGAACCGCTTCCTCGGCCTCATGTTCATCCATTTCTTCCCATCCGGTGATCATGGCAATAAGGTTAGATGTGAGCGTACGTCCTGTTGTGATCAGGTAAAGGTGGATGATCACAAACGTAATAAGAACATATGCTCCAACGGTATGAATATAAGCTATCGGCATAAGGCTGTTGATCTCAATACCTTGAATCGGGTAATTGAAATAAAGGTACAGAAAACCGGATAGCAGCATCACCGGGATAATGAGAATGTTAAGTGCAAAGTAGGTGAGCCGCTGAATTGGATTCAGCTTGCTCAGCAGGCGTTTCCCGGTTGGATGAGGGGCATTATTGAATATTCCTATCAGATAGTAATTCATCTGTGCTTTCATATTCGTCATAGTGGGAACATACTGCCTCCACTCGCCCGTTGTTACATGCCAAAAAATAGTAAACACTATCAGTATCAGATAAGCCCATCCGGCATTATCATGCCATCTGACAGCGTTTTCATATCCCACTAATTGATAGGTCCCATGGATCTCAAAGCCTGTCAGCATCAGAAAAAAGATCAGTAAACTCTGTGTCCAATGCCAAAAGCGTTCAAAGCCTTTATATAAATATACTTTTTTCATTACTCATTCCCTCCCTCTAGTTTTTGGTTTAAAGGACAGCGTTTCCGGTAAATTATCCTGCATATCAAATGCACCATCACTCCGATAAAAGCAAGAAATATCAGGGTAATCCCCGAAGCTTCAATTTTCATGTTATTGTCCCTGCCAGGTAAATAAAAATCAGTGAGATTTTCAAGCCTGCTGTTATTTCTCGTATGGCAGTCGATGCATTTTAAGGAGTGTTCAGCGGGAGAAACCATGTGGCTCAAAGGCCAATACATTTCAGTTTCTACAAAATCATATTCTCCACTGTAAGGAAGGCCCAGGTAGGCCATACCGGTTTCAGATGCTGCATTCCAGTCAAAATCAACCCAATAGGCGCCTTTTCCTTCTTCCTTATCCCAGAGCTTGGGTTGGATCAGGGTCATGTTCACCGGATCATAGATCTGTTTTCCACGGTGTACTTTTACGGGCCATATTTTTGAGGGCTGGTGAGACTTTTGATATTTTCCCTTATCCCGGTACGAACCGTCGAGGGTGTTCATCTGTACCGGAATAGTATCAATCTTATCGGTTATAAGCTGGTGATCGGCGATGCCATTGAACCAATAATACTCAGGTATTACATTGTTGGCCCAGACAAAGGTGCCTTTGATCGACATATACTTATGGTTTCCGTCAACATCGGGCGTGTGGAAAGGATGTCCATTTTCATCCAACTCTCCTGCCGATGACCAGTCCCAGTACATCTTAGTATCGTTCACCTTGGCATAAAAGGGTATATGGCAGGTCTGGCAGGCAACACGCAGGTTATGATCATCAAGGATCTTATCCTGGTGTGGCTTGTTAGTATGGCATTGGTCGCAGGTAACCCTGCTTGTATTTTCAGAAGAAAGCGCATACAATTTACCTGCCATCTGGTGTTTCTCAGTAACATGGCAGTCAACGCATGACATATCTTCACCTTCAATAGCCATATGGACATCCACATCTCTTGAACATTCCAAAAGGGCAATTTCAAGGTCGCCATGCTTAACATTGTTGCCTCCGCCGCCCCAGAAATGGCATACGCCACAATTATCACGGCCGGGACTGCCAACATGGGTGGATACATAGTTCAGGTTAACGCTTGGATCAGGATATCCGCCATTTCCTCTTCCCTTTTTGTATGAGCCTGTTTTATCATGACATACCAGGCAGTCGATGTTTGTAGGCTCTTCAAAATCGAAATCCTTATCAGCCCAGCCATATCCAATGTGGCAACGTGTGCATGTGGCTTCACTTCCCGAAACCCCGATACAGAAATTGTT
>QMPN01000329.1 GCA_003648575.1 Bacteroidota bacterium | reverse complement strand
TGACTGTGTATGTCCAAGGCTTGCAGCCATGGCCTCTATACAGGTGCGCGCCACATTGTTGAATGGATCCTGCTCGGTAAGACTCCAGCCGGAAGTCTGGCAGTGTGTCCTCAACGCCATTGACTTGGTATTTTTCGGATTGAACTGCTTCACGATCTTGGCCCAGAGCATCCTGGCAGCACGCATCTTGGCGATCTCCATAAAGTGGTTCATACCCACTCCCCAGAAAAATGATATCCTCGGGGCAAAAGCATCGATATCCATTCCTGCATTGATCCCGGCACGTAGGTATTCAAGTCCGTCGGCGAGTGTATATGCCAGCTCAATATCGGCAGTGGCACCGGCTTCCTGCATGTGATAACCGCTGATGCTGATGGAGTTGAATTTCGGCATCTTTTGGGAAGTATACTCGAAGATGTCAGCAATGATTCTCATCGATGGCAGCGGTGGATAAATATAGGTGTTCCTCACCATGAATTCCTTGAGGATGTCATTCTGTATTGTTCCGCTGAGTTGCTCCAGGGTGGCACCCTGTTCCAATCCGGCTACGATATAAAAGGCCATCACAGGCAGTACCGCCCCATTCATGGTCATGGAAACCGACATCTTGTCGAGCGGGATCTGGTCGAACAGGACCTCCATATCAAGAATAGAATCTACTGCTACACCAGCCTTTCCAACGTCGCCCTCAACCCTCTCATGATCGGAGTCATAGCCACGGTGTGTTGCCAGGTCAAAGGCAATAGAAAGTCCTTTCTGGCCGGCAGCCAGGTTCCGGCGATAAAAAGCATTTGATTCTTCAGCCGTACTAAAACCTGCATATTGTCTGATGGTCCACGGACGCATCACATACATGCTGGAATAGGGCCCACGCAGAAATGGTGGTAAGCCGGCGGCATATTGTAAATGCTCCATCCCTTCCAGGTCGGACTTATTATACACCGGTTTGAGATTGATCTTCTCCGGAGTGGCCCAATCCTTTTCTATATGGTGCTTATGCTCCCACACGGGGATATCGCATTTTTCTTTCCTGGTATTCTTAATATCGATCTGACTGAAATTCGGTTTCATGTCTTTTTACTTCTATGGTTTTTACATCAGATTCCCAGTTCCTTCTGGATCTCCTGCAGGCTTTCGAGTACATTCGAGCGCAGGTGGATAAAATGCTTCAGCCCTGCCTTCTTCAGCTCGTCAATAATATCTTTAGGATAACCGGCGAGCACCACAATGGCTTTACCCTTTAATTGTTTTATGATCTCAGGGGCGATGGTGGCATATTCATCATCTGAGCTGCACATCACTACGATCTCAGCTTTCTTCTCTTCAGCTGCCCTCACTCCTTCCTCAACGGTCTTGAATCCCAGGTTGTCGATAAGATCGAAGCCGGCTACGGCAAAAAAGTTGCCTGCAAACTGCGCCCTGGCAATTCGCATGGGAAGATTGCCATAAGTAAACATAAACACGGCAGGCCGTTTGTTTTCGCGCGAATAGTCGTCCGTTTTCTTGCGTATGAGCTCAAAGCCCTGCGATCCGCGATATGGCTTCAGGGTTTCTACGATCGCATCTTTGTCGGTGAAATCGGAGGACTGAAATACCTCAGCGGGAATATATGTTTCTATCTTTTCCGTGTAATTAGGATACTGGTTGGAGCCCAGCAGACTCATCCTGCGCGTAGCGATATCAGCATCCAGGGAATCAGCATTTTCTCTGACCTTTTGCTGGATAAACCCGGTCTTAACGGCCTCGATATACCCTCCCTTTTCTTCAATCTCCAGGAAGATTTTCCAGGCTTCTTCCACCATGGATGCGGTCAGGTTTTCGACAAAATATGAGCCTGCTGCCGGATCTACTATCCTGTCAAAGTAGGCTTCTTCCTTCAGCAGGAGCTGCTGGTTGCGTGCAATGCGTTCGCTAAAGTCATCAGGTTTTGAAAAAGCAGCGTCGTAAGGTCGCACTCTATGCGAATCAACCCCCGCAATAGCCGCCGACATAGATTCCGTTGTTGTCCTGAGCATATTCACATGAGGATCATAAACAGTGATGTTCCAAGTGGCCGTTTCCGTATGTATACTCATCTTACAGATGTCGTCACTGCTGGGGCCATAAGCTTTAACAATATTGGCCCAGAGTTGCCTGGCAGCACGGATCTTCGCCATCTCCATAAAGTAATCAGGCCCGATAGAAAAGTTAAAACGCATGCCGGGAGCAACCTTATCGACCGAAAGGCCCCTCTCAGTAAGCTGAGTAAGATATTCCGCACCGGCAGCGAGGCTAAAAGCCAGCTCCTGTACGATAGACGATCCTGCATGATGAAAATTTCTGCCGTTAACCGTGATAACGCTGAAATGAGGTAAGTTGGCAGTAAGGTTGAGCATCCTTCCGCATGCTTCGAAGTCCTCATCAAGTGAATCATAATAATTCCCTTTGATAAGCAGCCTTCCAAGAGGATCGAAGTTTACCGATCCTTGAACCTTCTGGAAATCGCGGTTATATTGTTTAATCAACTCGAGATATATCCCGGCGATGTTTTCGGCCTTCCTTCCACAAACGAAGTTCAGTTCAACGATCTCTGCAAAAATATTGCGGCAGAGGCCATCGAGATCCTCCCTGCTGTATTCCTTATTATCGTCGAGCACGAATCCCAATGAGTTGATTCCCTTCATCAGGATGTCTAGTGCTTTCTTATTGGCTGCCTCGATCTTGTTCACACGGATATTCTGGCGGATGAACCAATCATTTTTATTGATCTTGTTTCCCCTGACAAATGGAAATTCTCCCGGCAGGAAAGTGGTTTCTATGCCTTCCAGGTTCTCTTCGCGGTAATATGGTTTTGCCGAAAACCCTTGTCCGGTCTTCCATACCAGCTTTTTGTCGTAATCAGCCCCTTTCAGGTCCCTGTTGATCACGGCCTCCCAATCGGCAGTGCTCACCGGCGGAAACTCGCTGAATATTTTCTTCTTCTGATCGCTCATATTCTTTGCTTGATCGCTACGTGTTTATCACGTAAATTTATGGACATCAAAAGTACGATAATTCTTACATTTGTTATTTGAATGAAAGCACAACTACTTATATTTTCCTTCCTTTTGCTATTTCTCTCCAAAGCGTACACACAGGAGAAAGAGAAGGCTGTGGATTGGCTGCCTGAAGACCATTATTTTGATCCCCTTATCCTTGACCCGGTGGAGTGCCAATCGTTTGGTTCTCTGTATGCATATTGGGAAGGCAGCCAACGGCAGGACCTTATTTATTCCCCGCTTGCACTGGGGTTTCAGCTTCCTGTAGTAAATTGGGACAAAGGTGATTATGGATTCGAAATTGGGTTTATGGCAAGCATTTTCTTCCAGTTTGAGTTTGTGCAACCCAGTTCCCTTTTCCAGGTCAACCTCATCAATACCGATTTTAAGGTGGGAATACCTTTTATTTTCCGCATGAAGCGTTTTTCCATGAGGACCGCCATTTACCACGTCTCTTCACATTTTTCGGAAGAATATATTTTTCGCAATGGGCTGATAACATTTGGTGAGAATCGCAATACTTATGATGCAGTCGATATTCATGCAGCATGGAAGTTTGATAGAATGTTTTATTACGGAGGCGTTGGTATGGCCTTCAACTCACCATACGACAGGGGTGTTTGGAAGTTCCAGGGTGGGTTCCTCTTCCGGGCACCGGTAAAAAAAGGCTCGAAGTTCAATTATATTGCCGGAGCCGACTTCCAGGTCTTGCAGGAAACCGACTGGAGCCTGAACAGCATGCTGGGGGCAGGCATTGAACTTGAATACCGTCCCTCACGAACTTTCCAGATAATGGCTCAATACTTTAACGGCAGTATGCCCTATTCCCAGTACACCCAATTGAGGGTACAATGGCTTGGGGCCACCCTCATTGGGCACCCCTTTTAAGTGCATAGTGGAAAATAAAGCACCTCTCCCCCTGGCCCCCTCTCCTGAAGGAGAGGGGGAAAAGGGGGCAGGGGGTTAATGGGGTGAGGCTCTTTAGTGCCTAAGTATCTTTTTATCTAGCTGCCGGATTCCATCTGATAGAATGAGTAAGTATATACCACTCTTAAGTTGTGAAAGATCCATGCTATGATGAAAAAGGTTTTTCTGC
>QMPN01000328.1 GCA_003648575.1 Bacteroidota bacterium | reverse complement strand
GCTGTTCTTGCTCAGGAAGAATCTGATACTATTTCCCAGGATGAATCTGAACGTATTGAAAGGGAGGATTTTGAGCAAAAGATAGTCGATAACTCATTTGCATTCTTCTGCGACAGGGTTATCGACAGTGATGAATTCCTTTCAGAAGTAACGATCATATTCGGTGGAAAAACAGCCACAGCATACAGCCGTGTTGTTCATGTTGCCAATTGCGCAGGAGATATTGACCTGATACTGAATGAAATTCCCAACAGGGAATATATTAACCGCTTGCAGGAGCATTATGACCGATTGCCCCCCAGCTATAAAAAAGTGTCCGTTAAGGATAAGCGTACCAGGAAATTCGTCCTGTTAAAAAAGAATCGTATTCTGGTCGACCTGTATATTTTCAGGCCCATAGAGTACAGGAATACGTATTACATATTGTATTACATATTATTTGGCAAGGACTTTAAGATCTTCTACGGGATAAGCCTGGATGATGATTACCAGGTAATAGATTATTGCACAAGAAGTTATTCTCCCTGATTCCCGGATGCCCTTTATATCAGTTTTACTTTCCTGCAATGATGTAGTGCAGTCCAAGCATAAATGTGACGCCCGCATTATGAGAAGCCTCATAATTGCCGTCGTTATTTTTAAGCTGGTATGCACTGGTGTTGATGTCGGTCAGCCCGTAAAACATACGCGCTCCGGCTGAAAGATACAGCATGTCAGTTATCAGGAAGATATCGGCCCCCAGGTCGAGGACAAAAGCAATATCCATTTCATTATAGCGATCAGTGATGTCACTGGCACCTGCATCGAAGGTATTGCCTTCTTTGTCATGTAGTTCATATGAAAAATCGTTGCCATTTACAGTGTATGTCTGTTCTGCTTTCTGCAGGAAGCAGAATTGGGGTCCGACCAGCAACCTGAAGCGGGCCCTGCTTTCGCCATATGAATATTTGAAGAATACGGGTACATTCAGGTATTTCAGATCAACTGTGCGTGCAATTTCTGAATTGGCGGCTCCCTGGTCTTTGTATTGCTGTCCCAGGTTAAGAACACCTACTTCGGTGAAGAGGCCAATGTTTTCGGTGAAATTATATCCGGCCTGGAAGTTGAATCCACCACTCCAGGTGTATTCATAATCCATTTCCGGTAATCCATAATTATTCTGGTTTATGATCCATACGCTTCCATATCCGCCCTGCAGGCCAATTTCAAAATGTTTGTCTTTTTGTGCTGTAGCAATGCTGACCGTGGCACAAACGATCAGCAGTGTCATGATGGTTTTCAGTTTCATAGTATCGTAAAGTTTTATTTGGATTTAGGCTGGCAAATATAATATCATTTTTTTTAAGAAAAAGAATTCAGGATTTTGGAATGCCTTAGCGTGGGTATTCTGATTCGTAGTGCAAAAAACGACAATCCTGACCACCCCGGGTCGGATTAAAGTGACCACCCTGAATGCTTGATTGTCAAGATATTTAGATGGTCAATTAAAAATGCTCAGGACTGCTTAGTGCACCCGTTCTGTGCAGACTGTCCCCTGTACTACACTACATACTATCCAAGAACCTCGTGAGGAAATACAGTAAAACAGGGATAAACACACTGGATATGAAGGTAATCACTGTTTTCACGTTGTAGGGATAAACAGGCATTTCTGATGTAATATCATACATCTCTTTAGCATTGTGAAAGTTTTCAAGGGCATCGCTGTCGATGTCCCTTAATTCTTCAAAGTCCTTCTTTATCTCTTTGTTGATGCCGGCAATATAATGATGAATCAGCCGCATTTCTTCCTCCTTGGCCTGCTTCATGGGTTTATGTGCAGCATGCATCGGCAGGAAGAAGATAAAATACGCCATCACCAGATATCCCAGCATGATGCTGATCTGTAGCGGGTTATCTAATTCACGGTCAAAATTTTCATAATTAAAGTGCACATTCAGGGTCACTATAATCCCCAGGAAAATAATACCATAGATCAGGGTTCGCGACAAAGCACCCAGGGGTGCCAGCCCTCCGCATTTATCGGGATGTAAAGGCTGGACAACTAACTTATTTGTTGAAAACAAGACCTCAAGGATACGGTAGGTGGCTACTATATTGAGCAGGCTTAAACTAAAAACATAGAAGGTGACGTAGTAAACGATCAATTGTGCCCAGCCCCCCAGGTAGATAAATTCATCTGTCTCGAGAGAATACCATATATGCTTATTGGGATTTCGAAATACGAAGAACAGGGAGATGGTAATTGCCAGGGCAATGAAATGTGGCCCGTTGGTATAATACCATTTCGAATAAATATCATTTGCCCTTAATTTAAAATTGTTCCATTCGCTATCGCTAACATTTATTATATCATTGCCTTTTAGGCGGTCAAGCACCTCCGGAAACTTATTGGCATATAAAATTGCCGTCACAAGCATAGCGGGAAAACCAATAAGGTAAAAAGCCATGCTTCCATAATCGTCTAAAACATCCACATCCAATACAGAATTATCAATATTACCATCAAAGTAAGCAAACAGGACAGGGATCAGGACAATGGCGGTAGTACACAGCACTGCATAAAATATCCTAATTCCCTTGAGTGAAAAAATGTAGCTGGCCAGTTTATTCTTATATCCCGGAGTAATTTTTATCTCAGGTTCCATCGTAACAGATTTGGTTTTTTAGATGTGATTTGATTAAGACACCCTAAAGTTAGAAATAATACTCAAACAGAAAACAGGATTCGCGTCGCTGATCCGTTACAGCCAATACCAGGCATGTACATCGTTGAGGTCAGGGTAGAGAATACAAGGATCAGGCAGAAGCTGCTGGTGCAATAATGTGTATTTCTAAGGGAAGCAGTATATGCTTGTTGGTACGCGGTGCGAGGTACGGGGTACAGGGAATGTTCTTTGCTCGTTCTTCGGTCTTCAAACTACCTTTTTCCTTATGCCATATGCCCTATGCCATCTGCACTCAACTTGATTATGCCCCTGCGATTTAGTATATTTACACCACCAAGGGGGAATTCTTCCTTATGCTCTGCTTAATCAAAAGCTATAAACTTAAAACAGTGGAGCTATGAAAAAAAAATCATTATTTGCCGTTATCCTGATTTTCGGTTTTATATCAGCATTTTCACAAGCTTGTCCCGACAGCTTATATATCACCTCACAGGCTCAAATCGACAGTTTTCAGATAATGTATCCTAACTGCACGGAGATTGAAGGGGATGTATATATCAGCGGAAATAATATAACCAATTTGAACGGATTAAGTGTTTTGACTTCCATAGGGATTGACCTTTGGATTGAAGGCAATGATGCCCTGACAAGTTTATCAGGATTGGACAATGTGACTTCCATTGGGGGTGAACTAAGGATTGGAGCTCTTTTTATTGGTAATAATTCACTGACCAGTCTGACTGGATTGGAGGGAGTAACTTCCATAGGGAATGACCTTGAGATTGTAGGCAATGTTACCCTGACAAGTTTATCAGGATTGGAGAATGTGACTTCTACCGGGGGTGACCTATGGATTTATGACAATAATGCCCTGACAAGTTTATCAGGATTAGAGAATGTGACTTCTACCGGGGGTATCCTTAGGATTTCATATAATGATGCCCTGACAAGTTTATCAGGATTGGAAGGTCTGACTTCCATAGGGGGAGGCATTTATATTAGTGAAAACAATGCCCTGACAAGTTTATCAGGATTGGAAGGTCTGACTTCCATAGGGGGAAGCATTGGGATTACTGGAAACGATGTCCTGACAAGTTTATCAGGGATGGAAGGTCTGACTTCCATAGGGGAAGGCATTTATATTGGTGAAAACAATGCCCTGACCAGCCTATCAGCCTTTGACAATGTGACCTCTATCGGGGGCAGCCTTGGGATTGGGGGCAATGATGCCCTAACAAGTTTATCAGGATTGGAAGGTCTGACTTCCATAGGGGGAGGCATTGGGATTTCATATAACGATGCCCTGACAAGTTTATCAGGGTTGGAAAGTTTGACATCCATCGGGGATCCCCTTTCGATACAAGAAAATGATGCCCTGACAAGTTTATCAGGATTGGACAATGTGACCTCAGTCGGGGGATACCTTTATATTGGGTACAATGATGCCCTGACAAGTTTATCAGGGTTGGAAAGTT
>QMPN01000327.1 GCA_003648575.1 Bacteroidota bacterium | reverse complement strand
GCGAGGTATTCATTTATCTCAGCACGGGTTATCATGTAATGTTGATCAAATTTGGCGCAGGTAGACTCATCAACAGAGGCTGTTCCATCGATAGTCAGTGGCCCGGGCCAGTAGTCATTACCTGACTGACGATACCTGACAGCAGCAAGTTTCAACTGGTTGTTGATATCAAGTCCCCCGATCCATAATGATCCGGAGAACAATGACGTGGCTGTTCCGGCTTTAGGAATAAAATACTGGGCTCCGATACCACCCGGGAGATCCCACCACATGTCACCACCGGTATTGATCCTCGCACGGGCATTATTAATGTCAAGGAATCGAAAGCTTGATGCCGCAGCACACCCGGCAGTAGTTTCCTTTATGGTCTGCGAACTTTTTCCATCTCCCTTATATTCCTCAGCATATGCACCCTGAACCAGCGTTATGCAGAGTATAGCAATAAATAAATGGCGAAATATATTTTTCATGGTTGCTGTATTATTTTTAGTTTTCATTTTTAAGGCGTTCATCCTGCTTATCTCTCGCTTAGAAGTTAAATATCACACCAAAATGGATCGTCCTGGGACTACTGTAATGCCATGGACGGTCGACGAAGATCGCATAAAGATCACGATATGATTGCGGATCGAGCTGTTCATTGATCTCACGTTGCCATTCAGGCGCAGCAAGGTAGCCATCATCATCAGGGTTCCCGGTAGCCGGGTACACTTGTATGACATTTTGAGTGTTTAGAACGTTATTGATGGAGAAATATATATTCAGGTTTCCTAGTCTTGGGTTGTCACCTTTGCCCATGGTAAGTGGAATATCTTTGTCAATACGGATATCCATACGGAACTGCCATGGCAGGCGGGATCCGAAGTAAGTACCCTGAAGAAGCCTTGTTCCACCACTGAGCTGGCTGTATATATTACGTGACCTGGTATATGGTGTACCCGATCCACCGGTAAGTGTCATTGACAGCCCATAATTGTTCAGCACCTGTAAAGGGGCTTTGCCTTTCTTATCACGATTGATGGTAGGACCATTATACTTAGTTCCTCTGCCATACCTGTAGTCTAAGAATACATTAAAGCTGTGACGACGGTCCCATGCAAGCGGGAAGGTCGTTCTCAGGTTTGGCAAACCGGAAGAAACAAGCGCAGCGGCAGTAGTTGTACTGGAACCTGTTCCATTTGCAAACTGCAAAGTATAATAAGCGCTGATCCTAGTGTTGTTTGTCCTCCTAAGGTCATATTGGATAGTCATCCCCTTAACAGTACCGAAGTCAATGTTATTATAAGATGTATAATCTTTCGGATATGCACCGTTAAAACGATAGATCTGTATCATATCCCTCATTTCCCTGTAGAAAGCTACAAACTTCAAGGATGAAGTAGGTGAAAGTTTCTGCTGGAAACCAAGCTCGTAGTCGATGGTCTTTGAAGGTTTCAGGTTAGGATTGTTAATCGTTCCTCCAATATTATCAAAGAAATAATATACCCTTGGATCGGAAAAGGAGTTTGATGTAGGACGCTGTGTCAGCACATCGTAATGTGCAAAGAACAGGGCAACATCGGAGATTGGAAATGAGAATGAGATCCTGGGCATTACATTGATCTGTGGATTATAATCCTCAAATGATTGCATAGGTGGTTTTGTGAGGCTTGCATCAACCAGGTAGGGTGAAACACCTGAACCCACATTCAATATATTGGGGTCCTGGATTTCTGTACCCTCGGCATTATACCATGTGTTCTCATCACGGTACCCTGTGACCCTTGTGGGGTTGCTCACATTGTCAACATAGACAATGTAGTCAGAACCCATATTGTCTGGATGGTCAATTGCTTGTCCACCAACACTCGAAACCTCGTTCACGGACCTGGCCGGGTACAGAAGGTATGGATCTTTCAGTACCATCTGGTTAGCATCAAAGCGGTCAACACGTATACCTATGTTGAAAATCAAATCTTTGAAAGCAAATTTATCCTGGATAAACCCTGCCATGTAAATAGGTTCGGCAGCGGCTATGAGACGTGTAAAGTTACCATCATCATCCGTTTGATTGAAGAAATCCTCAAAGCTGGGCTTACTCTTCAATTTGTTACCTTCATAATCATAACCGATAGCGGTAACATACCAGTTGCCATCATTGAGAAGCTCATCCGGGCTGAACATGCCAAGGCCGAATAGTTCTTCTCCGGCGGATATTGTATGTGATACGTTGTTCTCGTCGAAGTATTGAATACTGTTGCTATTATAATCGTATGATTGGATGATGATAAAATCAGTTCCATCAACGCTAAGCCCCAGCCTTTTTCTCAGGTTCATGTCGAAAACACGCTGTGAGGCAGCATCATATCTTCTTTTGTATTCGATTGTATCCTGAAATACACCATCTCTGTAAATAAACTCAGGATTGTCAACATCAAGTTCCTGGATATGGAAGTTAGTCAATCCATCCATTAGAGTCCACAAGCCTGTTGGACCCACAGAATAGCTGCGGTTCACGCGTTGCTCATACTGGATACCAAACTTAAGTTCATTGTTACCGATATCCATAGAACCGGTGGCATTTACACTGATCTGTGAACGGTCGTACTCAGAGTAACCTGCCTGGTTGGCTCCCGGAAGGGCAAACATTCCATAAACTCCCGGAGGGCCCTGGCCATTGAGAAGACCGCCACCTAACTGTACCTGGTCGGCATTTTCCCAGTTACCTTCCGGATTGGGATACAATGAATAATATGTAGAGGTGAAGTTACTGACATAAGGGTTCTCGCTGCCCGGTGTAAATGTATATAATGTGTCATAGATGTTATCCATGATATATACATTATTATAATATTGTCCACCGATAGTATCAGATCCCAATGTATAATTTTTGGCAAAGTGAGAGTTGAATGAGCCAAGGTGTCCATATTTGAATACATCGCTTTTATGATCAGGATCAGCGGTTGAACCGCTGAACTTCTGATAATCCGCCTGGATAGAATAATAAACGTTTTTTACAAGTGAATTCTTTTCAGGATCATTCGGAAAACGCTGGGTAAAGCGGCCGAATACCCTCCAGGTCTGGCTGTAATAGAGAGGGTTTTTATCATAGTTGAACATCGAACTTCCGTAGTTAGTGGCATTGCCCTTGTTGTAGTTGTACTGACCACCGAAAGTAAGGTTTACGGTAGGCCCTGTTCGTACATCAATCTTACCGGAAAGGTTGATATTATACCTTGATGTGTTTGATGTTGTCTTTATCTTTTCCAGGTCGCTCATCCTGGTATATTCACCATTGACAAAGGTACCTCCTGATTCCAGTCCGGAAACCCGCAACGGATTTTGCTGCAGGTATGAGATATATTCATCTGTACCTCTGTACATGTCACCGGAATAAGGCCTTCCATCCCGGCGGTGGGTAAAATCAGCAGCGATAAAATAACCCAGCAGGGATTGTCCTTTTTTACCAGTCTCAGCAGATTTTCTTCTGAAGATAGGCCCGTTAAGGTTGATACCGACACGGTTGTACCCGAAAGGATCGAGAAATTCTGATGTTTCAAGTTCAATCCCGGCACCAAATATCCTGGATGGCCCTCTTGTGGTAACCTCCACAACACCACCGGTAGCATCACCGTACTGTGCCGGCAGACCACCGAGGATCACCGACTGCTGTGCAATGGCTGATTCTGGTAGTGAGAGTGTGCCAATCACGGGCATACCATCAATATAATAACGTGTGTTACCTGTACGCGCCCCACGCATACTTCCGGCTTCGCCATCTCTGGAGAAAACCCCACCAATGGTTGCCGCAATGGAACCAACAGAACGGTTCGGCATCTTCTGGATCTCTTCCTGGGTGATCGTACCGCCGCTAACGGTTTTATCCTTATCGATTAGCGGGACTATATAGTCGATAATCTCGACCTCTTTAAGTCCAATCGCGGCTGAAGTCATTTCGATATCAAAGAAGCGGGTTTGGTTAGCATTGATCTGAACCCCTCTTATGAGCACTTCATTGTATCCAATGAAAGTGGCCCTGAGGTCGTATTTGCCCGGAGTGATTGGCTTGATTACATATTTCCCGTTGATGTCGGAAGATGCTCCATTTTCCTGGGAGCCGCCAACTTCGAGTACAATATTGACAAAAGGAAGTTCTTCCTTGGTG
>QMPN01000326.1 GCA_003648575.1 Bacteroidota bacterium | reverse complement strand
TTTTCATCGTTGTATTGACCGTTATCTTTTTCAAGATACTGGAACAGCCGCCCCCTGCAGAAAGGGTATCCGTATTTATCGATATAGCCACCAGCGGCCCCGGCATATTCAAATTCGTTTCTGTGCCCTTCATTTTGATTCATGATCTTGGGCTGAGCAGCTGCAATAAGCGGATCTGCATCCATCATCTTAATGACAGGGGCGATCCAGTTTTCGGTAGTTTCAATATCTGAATTGAGCAGGACATAATATTCTGCATCTACCTGCTTCAGCGCCTTGTTATACCCACTTGAAAAACCTGAATTGTCGGGATTCTCAATGACTCTTACTTCGGGGTGGTTTTCTTTCAGCCAGAGCAGGGACTCGTCATCGGAATGATTGTCGGCAACGATCACTTCGGCGTCCTTGCTGTGTTTCAGCACGGTAGGAAGAAAATTGCTCAGGTGCTTATGCCTGATCCCGTTCCAGTTTAATATGACAACTGCTGTTTTTACCAACTATTCAGGGTTATTTGATTGTTCACGTTTATGCTTCCACCTCTTGTGTGACCAAAGCCAGATACCTGGATTCCGGCGAATAGCTTCTTCCAGCTTCTGTATATATGCTTCAGTAATTTCTCCTTCTTTTGTTGCCTTGGCCTCATCTGTTATCAATGACAGCTCACCAACATAATATCCTCTTTTTTCACGGTAAAGGTCAATATAGATCACAGGCATATCCATCGTGCGTGCAATTTTCTCTATACCCAGGTAGAAAGGAGTGTCCTGGTTCATGAATTTCCCCCAATATGCTGCCTGGGGGTTTGATGGCGTTTGATCCGCTGCAAAAGCATATATCGACACCTCATTTTTACGTTTCACCATGGTACGTAGTGTATCTTTCATATAAATGATACTATCAGGCAGGTACCTGTTACGCAATCCATTCATAAAGCTATCGAAGTACTTGTTAGCCAGAGGCTTTACGATGGCAAATCCTTTTTGCTCTTTATATCGCGGTGCCAGTGTATTTCCCATCCATTCCCAGTTTCCGCAATGGCCGCATGCAAGAATAACGCTTTTATTTTGCTCAAATATGCGTTCCATCACTTCCACGTTAACATAGCGATAGTGTTTTGCCAGTTTCTTTTGTCTGATGGTAAGTACCTTTATGTCTTCGAGGATGATATCAGACAGGTTTTTGTAAAACTGGGCTGATGTTTTAATGATCCACTTCTCATCCTTATCAGGAAAGGCATTCCGCAAGTTAGTTCGGGTTACTTCTTTACGGTAGCCGAACACATGGTAAAGCATGAAGTACAAGAAATCGGCTACGCCATGCAGTGCCCAGAAAGGGAGCAGGGAGACCAGCCATGCAAAGCCATAAAAAATATAATAAGTGATCCGCTTCATATCAGAACATGAACGATAGTTAGGAAACAAAATTACTTCCAAATTTTGGATTTTTCAATTAAATTATTCCTCGTGGCTTGCCGCGAGGTTTCCTATTAAGCTCCCCTGACTTTCAGGGGAGATGTACCGCTTTTGCGGGACAGAGGGGTATTATAAAAATCTGGTTCCGCTGTTGCGGAATGAAATTGGGTTAATACCTCGTGGGCTTCCGCGAGCGCCATAGCTACTCAGCGGAGGCGCTGCCCCGAGGATAATCATTTTCAAAGATTTTTTTATTTATCAATTCACTATAGCTAAAAAATCCCCCTCTCCCGAAAGAGAAGGGGACTGTTAAAATGAAATACCTTTTTTGTGTTATAATTCGGATATTTTCTATGCTAACGCGGGTTTTCCCAGTATCGGTTTACATTAGAACCCCAGGCATCAGGGTATAGATCCCTGTCGAGGCTATAAGGATCGAAAGTACGTTTATGTATCTCAATCTGCCAGCGGTAATTGGATATTTCTCCGATGGCATCCGAATGTACGAGCTGGAAGTCATTGGTCACGATGTCGATAGTATAGAAAACGAATTTTTTGTTTCGTTGTCCATCATTCAGGGCATAATACTGCCATATCTCATAAGGATAGGCAGCGGGTTCATTGTAGCTCTCAGAAACGATGTTTGGCGGGCCGTATTTCAGGAATACGGTGCCACGATCAGTTTCATAACCCTGCCGGTTTGGTGTGTTATAGAGGTAATTGACTTTTCTGACCTGTTGATAGTAATGATCCCATGCAGCCTGAGGCTGAACAGCATCCCTTCCATACCAGAAATTCAGGAAGTACTGCTGCAAGGTTAAAATGTCGGCTTCTTTCATTTGCCTGGAAATAAATACCCTGTCGATTTCAGTCCCGATAGGTAAGAGGTAGTGGATATACTGCCTCAAGGTGTCAACATTATCTATTTTGTCGACAAAAGAGCCATCTGTTTCTACAGCGGCCAGGTCATCGGTATCGAATTGGATATTGGGATTGCTGCGCTGGAAGAATAACCTGTTTCGTGTGACTACTTCGTTGTTCTCATCTCTCACTTCAAGAACAAGGAAGTAATTGCCGGATGGAAGGTTCCTGATATCGAGTTCTTTCATGATGGGAAATACTGCTGTGCCTTCACCCACTTTGGCCCGGCTGTATTCCTTGATGGTGCTGTTTGTTTCAAAGGATTCGATATGATAGCTATAAACAAACTTCCCCCCTTCTGTAAATTCTTTGTCGGTATTATAAAACTCACAGTAAAACATCATCTTGCTCACTGTTTCCGGGAAGAAATTGAATATATATGGGTAAAGATCGTATCCACTTTTTGTCAGGATACCAGGTGTATCTGTCTTTTCAAAGCCTCTGATCAGCTCAATCCCTGAAATACATGCTTTTTCGCTTGGAAAGTTGATGCTTACAGGGTCTGTAGAAATAAATGGTTCCTCACCGGCATTGATATCGGAAATGATAAATTCCATATCATACTCACCGTTTGAGAGCAGATACCTTTGCTGGGCCAGGAAATTATCGATAAATCCGGTAGTATCATCCAGTTCCAGACTGCTGACTTCATATTTATCGAAGTTTACAATATTTTCGCCCTCACGGAAGATGATGGTTACCTCTACGCCGCCCTGGAACTTCCCATTTTCTTTCTGCACATATTGTATACTCTGCCCGTAAACGGAAATATACGTTTCTATGTATGGCCCGTCCACCGGCGAACTAAAGAGGGAGTAGGACATATATGCCTGCAGGGTTTGTGAATAGGATAGCGGAATTAAAAATATGCTAAGCATGGTGATCAGTAATGCCTTTTTCATGATCATAGTTATTTGTGGGTGCAATCTTGCATGAATGCAATTTTCTGCATTCTCCACAAAGTTAGCAAAATTGCACCTGCGGTCAAGAGCAAATCAGTTAACGGTAAAAGGAAATAAGTTAAAGGTTTGGGAAGTGCCTGGAGTATTTAGAGTACTTAAAGTACTTAAAATTTGAAATTACTCGTGCTGTTTGTGACTCCAAAAGTAGTCTGTAAAACAGTATGGTTTCATATAAGAATGACTGACCCCAGAGGGGTCAAACATATGTAGCCCCGGGCAGAGCCCGGGGTGGGGTGATGTTAAATTGAATCCCTCCCTCCCCCAGAAAATGTTTCTATCTGAAGGCAAACCTGTCATGGGGAGGGTTGGGGTGGGGAGATGATTGAGCGATTGTCGATATGAGATGTTAGAATTTAGGGGATTATCCGCCTCCGGCGAATGATCCCGGAGGGGGGTGGCTATAAATCAATAATGTTTCATATAAGAACGGTCGACCCCGGAGGGGTCAAATATTTATAGCCCCGGGCTTCAGCCCGGGGTTGATTATGTGAAGACGAAAATTTCCCTCCCCCTGAAAATATTTCTATCTGAATGTGAGCCTGGCATGGGGAGGGGTTAGGGTGGGGTTATGATTGAGCGATTATCGATTTGAGATGTTAGAATTTGGCGGATGATCCCTGAGGGTTTGGGAAGTGCCTGGAGTACTTAGAGTACTAAAAGTGCCTGGAGTTTGAGCGCTTATGTGATAAATAATTGTTTTAGCATTATTATTTAGGGCTTTGGATTTTTGAAAAATGTTGTACTTTTGCCCCGGAGAAATGGCAGAGCGGTCGAATGCGGCGGTCTTGAAAACCGTTGTCCGTTCACGCGGACCGGGGGTTCGAATCCCTCTTTCTCCGCAAAAGTCTCATTAA
>QMPN01000325.1 GCA_003648575.1 Bacteroidota bacterium | reverse complement strand
TACAAGATATTACAAATGAATCAATTAAAGAACTAAATGATGTATTTAGCACAATTACTCCTAATGTATGTTAATACATCACCTTCATTAGGAGTCATTGTGCTAAATACATCATTTAGTTCTTTAATTGATTCGTTTGTAATATCTTGTAGAGCAGAATCTGCTAATCCACCTTGAGTAGATGTTGCAAATCCTGTGCTATCTATACCATCTAACAAATCTGCATCCAATCCAGACCCCGACCCATCGTTACCTGCGTGCCAAATTGTGTTTGCTTGTGTTGAAATATCACCAGATCTACTAATTTCAAACATTGTTGCTGTATGAGCGCCAACATCTGTTCTTGTTTGTATTTGTAATAGTCCACCATTAGAAGTAATCCACCACTGTTTAGCGTTGGTACCTTGATCAGCTTCATTCAGTGTTAAAACTGGAGCATTTGAATTTATTGTTAGTGTGCCAGTTGTAGTTGAGTTTTGATCATTGCGTAAAAATTGTGAACTACTAACACCAGTAAGTGTATCTGCATCTAAACCAGAACCAGAACCATCATTACCAGAGTGCCACACTTTAAATCCATTAATAAACAATTCTCCATCATCAACACCATTGGTTGATAATTGTGTATTGAAATCAACAGCACTATTTAGTGTATTGTGGAAGTCCAAATACCGTCCAATATCGGTTTTTGCTGAAGAATCAACAAATGGGATATATGCGACAGCAGAGGTTTGTGCTGTGCTTGTATCCATAACATCTAACAAATCTGCATCCAATCCAGAACCAGAACCATCATTTGTAGGGTTCCAAGTATCACCAATTGGGAAATGAATTGTTGAATCGTTTATATGACTATCAATTTGGTCGTGAGTATTAATACCGATGGATGTTAATGCTGTGTGGTCAGAAACTCCAGAACCGCTGCTGCTGGTTTCTCTTACGAAACTAACTGCTTGGTTATTTGAAAATTGTCCCCCTGCTGCTTCACTTTTGAATGTCACACCAAATGTAAACCATCCACCATTATCAGTGCTTGAGGTCGTATCATACACTACAGCTACAGAACTATCATTTTGGTCTTGTAAATATATAGCATCCCCAGGACCTACCAACGACAATAATGTTGCCATATCGGTTCCAGCACTATTGGTGTTGTTGATATTAATTTCAGTTGCCAAATTTTTGACAGCATTGTTAAGTGCCAGTCTTTGATTTCCGGGATCGATAGTAGCAGTTCCATTATCAAAATCCCAATCACCATATCCAGAAGCAGAAGCAGGTGGATTTACTGGGACCCATATAGACCCATTGTATGATAATATTTGATCAGTTAAAGCACCACCAACACTAACATCCACCAATTCGCCCAAGGGCTCATTGGTGATATCTTGTAGAGCGGAATCTGCCAACAATCCTTGTGCATTGCTTGCGTATGATCCAGTCCCTGGTGTCATATTAATATCTACATCTGCTGCAGTTATGGTGCGTATTGTACTGGTTGATACTGCTGATATATCATATGCTAATTGTTTTGTTACATCTGCAGTATTTTGAATTCTAAAATCAGAATCAAGAAATTCTGTTACAAATATTCCACCACCAGATCCACCACCAGCAGAAACATTCGGAACATTCCCTAATAGTGATTGGTTTTGTAAAAGAGTCCAAGTTCCACCATTATTAGTTTGATGTCTAAAAGTAATTCGTGCTATTAAGAATCCAACACCTTGATATTCTCGTGGTATTGTATAATCTGCATATCCACCCAAATCAATAATAGCATCGTCATCTTTAACTTCTGATCCTGATGGTGCATTGATCATCATAGAACCTTCATTATCACCATTTGCTATACCCCAAATAACAAAGTTAAATCGTGTGCCAGACATTGAATTACCCAATGAATCAGTTAACAATTGGTTAAAATCTGTTACTGGTAAATATGGTGTTGTAAAATCATTGATTGCAAACGCATTTCCTTGTGAGGTGCCGTGAGGTGCGTAATACTGCTCGTGTAATTGTAGAACTTGTGCTGATAATGTATCTACGGCAACATCATCTGGAGCGCCACCATTTGTGATTATATTTACTGTAGCACCACCACCTGATATCCAAGTAGCATTTTGGTGTCTTGTCCAGTTATTTAAATGTGCTAAATGACCATTATATTGACCAGCAATGTGATCGGTCCAAGAATGTTTTTTATATGCACCATTGGTTTGTACACCAAAAGCTGATTGAATAACTGCGGTACATACGGGACTATAGGCCTCATCATTTGGAAAATCTGTGGTAGAAGATTGAATTGTTGCAGTACCCAACACATCAACAATATAAACATAGTTGTATACTGGATTCGTATCTGTTCCTGGAGTCAATGCAACACTTTGTGAGGCATTGTATGTGAAATCTTGACCTAACAAAACCAAATCAAAATCACCTGGTCCCCCCACCGAATCTGATAATGAAACAGATGCAGTTACATTTACTCCATCGGATGCTATTGTGACGGATGTTGAATCGTAGGTAGAACTGTTCATGAATCTTATAGTTCTACGATATTGAGTATCATCTGTTTTTAAATCGAGTGCTGCTTGTGTATTGTTGGAAATCGGTTTATCTAAATCTGATGTGTTATCAACATTTGGTAGCCCCACTTGTGTTTGAGTAACACTATGTGGATTGTTTGTTAACAGACCGTGTGCTGTATTATTTGCAACATCAACATTAGCGCTAACTCTGGCTTCGGTATAGTAAAGGTTTGTACCTTCAGCAACATCAGTTGTTGTTAGTCCCAAAGTTGTAACAGATCCATTACTCCAATTTACGCCGTCCCACAATAAAACCTCATTGTTTGCAGGCGTGGTAATGACAACATCTTTCAAGTCATCAATATTTTCGTTTGTAATATCCAACAGATAATCAGGCATATTGATGATTTGGTTTGCATCAATAGTGATTTCATTTTGGGTATAGTGTATAGATGTGTCGAGGGTGTGATCGATAAAGTCTCTAAATGCTTTTGCATTCAGTGTTACAGAGCACACACCCAACCCAGTTAGGGGTATTGTTGTGGGGTTGATATCGTTATACACACCATTTAATACTGTAGAATATATAATGGAGCGAGTTACAGTATTTGCTCCATCAAAGGAACCCAAACCATTTTCTTTATTTGCTCCATCTACTATTGAGTAGTACACATTACCTGCTGATATTGCATCAGAAAAAGCAACATTGTTTTCGGTTGCTCCATTTAATACTATAGCGCCCGTGCCTAGTGTGGTTGTGCTCTCTTGAACCCAATCACCAACATAATTTTTAGCCATTAACTTTGTTCCTTATCTTATTCTCATTGGTGGTCCAGACCACCTGGTATCTTTATCATCGTCAATTATTTCCCGTATAACTTCAACAAACCTTTTATCCCACAACATTGCTGCTTCTGCGTCTTTTATGAAGGCACTAATTTCAACCATTCCACCAAAAATGTAAATATCTGGAAAAGCAGTTGCTACCCAATTTGATGGTGTATCCGAAGTAAGGGGTGCAATTGCTTGATAGTATACAATTTCCAAAACCGAATTTGGATTAACTGGATATATTTGTAGTTGGTTTGCAACAATTGTATAATATGTTGTTTCTATATCATCATACCTACCACCACCAGATAGATCATTCATTTGTGCTGGTGTTGCATATTCCATTGTTTTGTGGAAGGTGGTAGTATTATCATCTTTTATTTCAATGTCACGCAACCCAGCGAAATCTGATGGTAAACCATAATACGCCTCGCCTTCTTTTACCAACATACGAGTTCTCATCGCTTGTTTTTGAGTTTTTAGTTTGCGATTAATTCGTGATTCCACAACCGTTAAAAAATTGTCCAGGTTGTTAATGACACCAGCATCTTTTCTATCGCTGTATGCTAATATTGTATCGGTTATTTGTTTATAATCCATTGTTTAACATCGTTCCCAATCATCGGTGTTAACATTTATATATGTGATGTCTTTTGCTCTATCATTTGGATATTCATTTGATGGTTCGTATGTAACACTTCCAGAATCTATTGTCCAAGACAAACTATCCGTGGGTACATCAAAGTTTTTTAAACTAACCTTATAAAAGTGCCCCTGGAATTGTGGG
>QMPN01000324.1 GCA_003648575.1 Bacteroidota bacterium | reverse complement strand
GTGCATTCCACTGGCCGGGGTTGTGGCTGGCAGTAAGGATGATCCCTCCATGGGCATTCTCGAATACTACCTTCATCTCCACTGTTGGCGTTGTCGACAACCCAACATCGATAACATCTACGCCCATCCCCATCAGGGTGCCGCAAACAAGCCTGTTAACCATATCGCCCGAAACACGGGCGTCTCTGCCAACGACAAACTTCAGCTTTGCTGCATCCTCCTCTTCACCAATAAAGCCGGCAAAGGCCGAAACAAATTTTACGATATCAATCGGAGTCAGGGACTGGCCCGGAATACCTCCAATGGTACCGCGAATTCCGGAGATGGATTTGATGAGGGTCATGAGGATTTGTTTTCGTGTCTGGCAAAGATAGGAAAAGAAGAGCGAAGATGGATTCGTATTAGCAAATGCTTCCACGGAAGAAAAAAAACACTATTTTTGCAGGTGATTAAGATACGGAATTATAAGGCATTCCATGACAGAAGAATTTCTTCCATATAACAATGAAGAGCTGATCGCCAGGTTCGAGGAAATGGTAAAGAATAATGAAACCACTTTTTTCGATGTAGACCAGTTTGAGGCCATCATCGACCATTATTTTGAGCGCAATGAGGTGAACATGCTAAGCACGGCAGTGAAATATGCCACGGAGCAGCATCCTGCCAACACCATGGTACACCTGAAGCGGGCCAGGCTGCTCATGCTGCAGAGCAAGTACAAGCCTGCTCTGAAGCTGCTGAACGAACTCGAAGAAATTGAGCCCGCGAACACGGAGATATACTATACCAAGGCCTCACTGTTCAGTTATCAGAAGCAATATAAAGATGCGGTGAGGGAATATGAAAAAGCCCTCCTGGCCGGTGAAGACCCGGATGAGATCTATATCAGCATTGCCTTTGAATATGAGAACATGAGCAACTACGCCATGGCCATAAAATACCTCAAAAAGGTACTCCGGATAAATCCGAAGCATGATTCAGCGATCTACGAGCTTTCTTTCTGTTTTGAAATCGATAACCGCCTGGAAGAAGCAGTAGATTTCTTTAATCTTTTTCTGGACAGCTACCCCTATTCCAAGATCGCCTGGTTTAACCTGGGCATTGCCTACAACCAGCTTGACCTTTACGAGAAGGCCGTTGAAGCTTACGACTTTGCAATTGCCATCGAACCCTCCTTTTCCTCAGCATACTTTAACAAGGCCAACTCGCTGGCTAACCTGGAGCATTACCATGCAGCCATCAGGGTTTACCGGGAGACGTTCACCCATGAAGATCCGGAGGCGATGACATACTATTATATCGGGGAGTGCTATGAGAAAATGAAAAAATATGAACTTTCCCTCAAGGAGTATAAAAATGCCATTGACGCCGATGACAAGCTTTCGGAGGCATGGATGGGAGCCGGCATCGCAAAGGATGAACTCGGGCAGACCAGGGAAGGGCTGAAATTCATGGAAAAAGCCCTCAGCCTGGAAGATATCAACCCGGAATACTGGTACATCCTCGGTGATACACAGGCAAAAGCAGGATTGAAAGATAAAGCCCTTACCTCCTATCAGAAAGTTTGCGAGCTGGATCCTTTAAACCCCGACATATGGGTTGATCAAGCTGAACTATTTGCTGCAGATGGTAAAATGACTGAGGCTGTCAGTATCCTTGACAAAGGCAGCGAAGCTGATCCGCGCAATGCATCTATCTTTTACAGAAAAGCAATTTACCTGCTCAAGCAGGGAATGGCCGAAGAAGCACATTCAATCATAGAGAATGCCCTGAATATAGATTTTGGCAAGCATAAAGAATTATTTGAATACATGCCCCAATTGAAGGATGATACAAGTGTTATTAACCTTATTGAGGTTTTTAGGGTGGAGAAGAAGAAATAGTTGACGGTTGACGGTTGACGGTTGATGGTTGATGGTTAACCATTTAACCATTTAACCATTTAGCCATTTAATCATGTAGCCATTTAATCATGCAACAATTCAAGTTCTACATATTCCTTGTACTTAAAGGTATGGCCATGGGTGCGGCGAATGTGATTCCCGGTGTTTCGGGGGGTACGATCGCACTGATCACTGAGATCTTCGAGCGGCTCATCAATGCCATTAAGTCTTTTAACCTTAAGGCCATTAAGCTGATCTTTAAAGGTAAGTTCGCTGAATTTGCCCGCTATACCGACCTGTATTTTCTGCTGTCGATTGCCACCGGGATCGTGATCGCCATAGTAAGCCTGGCACGGCTCTTCGACTTCCTGTTCAGGGAATACCCTGTTTATATCTGGGCCTTCTTTTTCGGCCTGGTACTGGCATCGGTGTATTTTGTAGGAAAGAGGATCACTAAGGTCAACACGGCAGTAGTTGTCACATTCATCATCGGCACCGCCATTGCCATAATGATCTCCTTCATGAGCAAAGGACAGGAAAGCGATAACTTCTTTTACCTGGTAATTTGTGGCGTAGCTGCTATCTGTAGCATGATACTTCCGGGTTTATCGGGTTCCTTTATCCTTTTCATCATGGGCAACTACCGGCTGGTAGCCATTGATGCCATCAACGACCGCGACTTTGGCATATTGCTTCCGGTGCTTATTGGTGCAGCTGTCGGGCTGGTCGCCTTTGCACATATCCTCTCATGGGTATTTAATAGGTTCAGGGATGAGACCATATCCATCCTCACAGGCTTCATCCTGGGCTCGGTGAGCATCCTCTGGCCATGGCAGCGGGCAGAATACCTTAACGATGCAGCAGGGAATGTGATCATAAAGGACGGGGAGAAGGTGATCACCCACTATGCACGTTACCTGCCGGAGAATCTTGGAACAGAGTTCTGGATCGCCATTGCCTGTATAATCCTTGGCATCATCAGCATCTGGGCCACCGAAAAGCTAGCCAAAAACAAGGCCTGATGGACCATTACGGACTGATAGGCAATCCGGTTTCCCATTCTCTTTCGGAGAAATATTTTAATGACAAGTTCATGCTTGAAGACATCGATGCACGTTTTGAGCGCTTTCTGCTCAACGACATCCATGGCCTGCCACAGCTCCTCGATGCCTATCCCGGACTGAAAGGCCTGAGCGTGACCAGCCCTTTTAAAACCGGGGTGATCGGGTATTGTACCGAGCTCGACGAGACAGCTGCAAAGGTCAGGGCTGTGAATACCCTCAAGATATCAAGAGAAGGCAACAAACTGGCCATCAAAGGCTATAATACTGATGTTGACGGGTTTTCCGCCGCCCTCCTGCCACTGCTGGGCAATAAAAAGCCGGATGCACTCATCCTGGGCAGCGGTGGTGCAGCCAGGGCAGTGGCCTTTGCGATGAACAGGCTGGGCATAAACTACAAGGTCGTTTCGCGGACCCCCGAGAAAGGCGTGATCACCTACCCGGAATTGACACATAAAGTGGTCTCATCTCACAAATTGATCATCAATGCCACCCCGCTGGGCATGGGCAGGTTTATAAATCAATATCCCCTTATCCCATACCAACACCTCGGCTCCGGACACCTTTTGTTTGACCTCATCTACAACCCACCCGAAACACCATTTATGGAAAAAGGAATAAGGAAAAAGGCACAGGTGGAGAATGGGCTGGTGATGCTGCAGGCGCAGGCGGAGAAAGCCTGGGAGAGATGGAATGATTAGGCGATTGTCGATTGTCGATATATGATAGGATTTACGATTTGATATTTTATATTTTCCATGTATTGCGGATGTTGGATTTGAGGTGTGATGGGAATACATTTAAGTCCTGGATTTTGCGGTAGTAACCGTTTTGTGAAAAATAGCAATTAATTGATTACATTCATCCATCAGTGGGGTTAATCCCAATTCCTCTAACGATATTTTTGATTCCTTTATAAGCTTTAAGGAAATATGTGTTTCTCTCAATTCTTTAAGTACAATGCTGGACTTGTGGATAAAATCCTTTTTTGATTCTGCCCCTTGAGCCTCACCATAATTTAATGCTGCACTTGATGACGAACGTATTATCTGTACTGCAATATTCTGTGATAATAAGCTATTGTCTAAGGTCTTTGTAAGTTGATTAATCCCAACAGCCAGATGGATTAACCTGTTTTCTATTTGCTGTCTCATCTTTCATCTTTTGTTTATCTATTAATACTAAAAAATGAAAAATGTCACACTT
>QMPN01000323.1 GCA_003648575.1 Bacteroidota bacterium | reverse complement strand
TTAAATATTAATTCAAAATCCAAAATTCAAAATCCAAAATTTATACAAACTGTTCGCCCTTTTCAATCCGCACATCGTTCACGATCTGACGGATCTGCTGTTCGTCTGACTTATTGCAAATCAGAAGCGTCCCCTCGTCTTCTACCACGATAAAATCTTTCAGTCCATTCACAACCACAAGTTTGTGTTTGGGGACATTAATGATGCAGTCTTCGGTATTATAAACCAGTACATTTTTCCCTGTTATTGCATTCTTATCTTCATCTTTTTCACGGATGTCGTGCAGGGAGCCCCATGTGCCCAGGTCTGACCAGCCAAAGTCAGAGATGCGCACGTACACATTTTGGGCTTTTTCCATCACACCGTAGTCGATGGAGATATTTTTACATACGGGATAGGTATCATTTATAAAGCCTTCCTCCTGCGGGGTATTATATAGTCCAATCCCTTTTTCAAACAGTTCATCTACCTCCGGGAGGTTCTCCCTGAATGACTTCATGATGCTTTTCAGTGACCATACGAAGATCCCTGAGTTCCATAGAAAGTCACCACTTTCAAGAAAGGTTTCTGCGAGTTCCTGGTTTGGTTTTTCCGTGAAGGTCTTTACTTTTCTTATCAGGGAATCCTTGTTATATACAGCTTCGCCCTCATGTTGAATATATCCATAGCCGGTATCGGGCCTGGATGGGGTGATGCCGAGGGTGAGCAACCAGTCATTTTCTGAAGCCGCCTGCAAGGCACTCTGCATTGTATTTATGAATTCCTCTTCATTCAGGATGATATGGTCGGAAGGAGCCACTACGATGCTGGCGTCGGGATTCTTTTGCAGGATCTTATAATTGGCATATGCAATACAGGGAGCTGTATTCCTTCTCATAGGCTCGCAAAGCACCTGATCTTCAGATATCTCCGTCAGCTGACTCAAAACCAGCTCTTTGTATATACCATTTGTAACGATTAGTATATTTTCCGGTGGACAAAGGCGTGTGAGCCGGTCGAAGGTTTGCTGGATAAGCGTTTTGCCGGTTCCCAGGATGTCGATGAATTGCTTAGGGTGTGAGCTGCGGCTCATAGGCCAGAATCGGGCTCCAATACCCCCTGCCATGATCACGCAGTAATAGTTTTTGTTCACTTTCATAATTCCGGTTTTCGGATAGGCCACACAAAGGTAATGATTTAATCAAAACTCCCTGTTTACGGGGACTCAAGAAGCTCCACTCTAATCAGTGCACTGACCAGGTAAACCTTGTTATTATCTATCCTGGTACAGCGGTATCTCTTCCGGTTCAGGGTTCCCTTTTTGAATGCCATTCCGTTGGGGAGACTGAATACGCTGTCCTCAGGAATATTCTCCAGTGTGAGGCCCGGATCGGAATCATATTTCTGAAGAGCGCGGCCCAGGTTCAGGTCAGATCCGCTGGAAGCATATGATTTGCTCAGGTAGTTTGTAAGGGCTGAATCAATATCCTCAGGAAAAATATCCATATCAAAGAATGGTACCATCAGTTCCCGGTAAGTTTCCTTCCACTCCTTCCCATGTGCCCTTACCCTGTTTCTGTATTTATCCCAAACGAGCATGTGTGCAATCTCATGTATCAGTGTGATCAGGAAGGAGTATGGGTTGAGGTCATGATTAACGGTGATCTGGTGCCCTTTGTCCTTATGGGGTGAGCGATAGTCTCCCAGTTTGGAAGATCGTTTCCTGGAAATCTTGAGATGAATATGGTATTCCTGCAACCATTGGTAAACCTGTGGTGTTGCTGCTTCCGGAATGTATTTCTGAAGGATGGCCTTATACTCTTCCATATATGTAAACATCGCCTTTTTCATGTGGCTTCACATAAGACCATGAAGGACAGTCACCACAGTTTTTCTTTCTCTTACCAGGCCTTCTTTGTCCATACCTGCCGGAAGCACAAGAGGCCAGCAAGAAACAGCCAATGAGCAAAACCAAAAATAACTGAATGGGCTTTTTCGTTCTATATGCAAACACATCCATGCTGCAAACCTAACGATAAATTGGTTAAATTAGCATAAATTATCTGACCCAAATGATACGACATTTTGGTAGCTACCTGGTATTGATGCTGCAGGTTTTCCGCAGGCCTGACAAGCCGAAGGCATTCTGGAAACAGCTGCTGGTAGAGTTCCAGAGCCTGGGAATCGACTCCCTGGGCATCGTGGCCATCATCTCTGTGTTCATGGGTGCCGTTGTAGCCTTACAAACAGCTTTCAATATCGATTCCCCGCTTATTCCGGCCTATACGGTAGGTTTCACTACACGGCAATCGATCATACTGGAGTTTTCACCGACGGTGATCAGTCTGATCCTTGCCGGGAAAGTAGGCTCCCGGATCGCTTCTGAGATCGGGACCATGAGGGTAACAGAGCAAATTGATGCCCTGCAGATAATGGGCGTAAACTCTGCCAACTTTCTCATTTTCCCAAAAGCAATAGCTGCCATGCTATTCAACCCCATACTGATCGTGATCAGTATGTTCCTTGGCATAGCAGGTGGTTGGCTGGCATGTATTTTATCAGGTGTAATCTCCTCCCAGGATTATATTGAGGGCATCAGGGCCTGGTTCGAACCATACACCATCACCTATGCATTGATCAAGACCATTGTATTTGCTTTCCTGATCGTATCAGTATCATCATACCACGGATACAAGATATCAGGAGGAGCACTTGAAGTAGGACGGGCAAGCACCAAAGCCGTTGTCTACAGCAGCATACTCATCATCGTATTTAACCTGATCCTAACCCAACTACTCCTGGTATGATAGAGGCAAGGAACATATCAAAATCCTTTAGTGATAAGCAGGTTCTGAAAGATGTTTCCGTCAGGTTCGATCCGGGGAAAACTAACCTGATCATCGGGCAGAGCGGGTCAGGAAAGACCGTCCTCATGAAATGTGTTGTTGGCCTTTTAGAGATAGATAATGGTGAAGTTGACTATGATGGCAGGATATATTCCTCCATGAAATTCAATGAAAAACGCAAGTTAAGGCAAGAGCTGGGCATGCTTTTTCAGGGTGGGGCATTGTTTGATTCCCTCACTGTGCAGGAAAATGTGATGTTTCCCCTCAACATGTTTACAAAACAAACGGCCCAGGAAAAGATCGACAGGGTAAATTTCTGTCTCGACAGGGTAAACCTGTCAGATGCTAACATGCTGATGCCATCTGAGTTAAGCGGCGGTATGGTCAAGCGTGTTGCTATCGCCCGTGCCATCTCCCTGAACCCCAAATACCTTTTCTGTGATGAACCCAATTCAGGGCTCGATCCAAAAACAGCCGACACCATCGATAAGCTCATCAGCGAGATCACCAGGGAGTACAACATCACCACCATCATCAATACCCACGATATGAATTCAGTTTTGAATATTGGTGATAATATTGCATTTATTTATGAAGGCAATCTATGGTGGGAAGGGAATAAATCAGATGTGATGAAGTCGGATAACACAGAATTGAATGACTTTATTTTCTCAACGGAACTCACAAAAAGGATCAGAAAATGAACTGGCTGGATATCGTATTGGCAATCCCTCTTTTATGGTTTATGTACAAAGGTTTCCGGAACGGCCTGATCATTGAGCTGGCCTCCCTGGCTGCTCTGGTACTCGGAATATTTATAGCACTCCACTTTTCATTTTACGCTAAAGAATTCCTCATCGATAATTTTGACATCGCCGATAATTACCTGAATATCATTGCTTTTGCCATAACATTTATTATTGTTGCCGTACTGGTTTACCTGGTCGGGAAGATCATTCACAAGCTTGTAAGCATTGTTGCCCTGGGTTTTTTAAACAGGCTGGCGGGCGGTATTTTCGGTCTTCTGAAAGCCGCGCTGGTGCTTAGTGTAATCTTATATTTTCTGAATGGCTTTGACTCAAGCCTCATCAAAGCAGAAGTAAGGGAAAATTCTTTCCTTTATGAGCCTGTCGAGTCCATCGTTCCCATGATCATTCCACGCATTGACCTGGATAATATCCACCTGCCCGACGAAGAAGACCTGCGTCTTTCGATCTAGCACAACTTCTTTATTTCTTTCCTGTTTAAGTGCTTGGTATAAAATTTGTTGCATCCTCTTTAAACCAGCATCCATCAAACATGCTTAAAGCGCTAAGAAGATCATCGGGCAGAGAGGCTG
>QMPN01000322.1 GCA_003648575.1 Bacteroidota bacterium | reverse complement strand
CAACACCTGTCTGCCAAGAGTGATAGGATTTGTCTGGCGATGCAGGACTGTGAACCTGACATCGGTGATGGTCTTGGATCCTATCCTCAATTCAGAAATAATGAATACGCTGTTATTACGGATGGAGTTATTGGCCAGGATCTGATTTGGATCGCCGTCAAAATTCTCTTTACCTATGATCCCTTTATCGAGAAGCTGCAATGCCTTCTCCAGGGACACCTGGGCGGGGGCCCTGTCTTCATAGATGAATTCTTCATTATACCCGTTCATGATCATCGGCACAATATACAAGCCTGTCCTGTCCTGTGTCCTGAAGCTGACAACATCATCATCCGGGTTTACCAGGATGGTGACCTCTACCGGATCTTCGCTGATCACTGTTTTAGGCACATAGTCTTTTCTGAGGACACTGAAATCCGTCCTTCTGTTTAGCTGATGAGCTGCTTCCTGTGCTTCAAATGATCCTAAAGCTGCGATATATTCTTCATTTAATACGTCCCCTTCATTAAAGGTAAAACCATCTAATGTAACATCTTTCACCATCTTGCGTGGCTCTCTCTCTCCATAGCCTTTGGCAACGAGCCGATCCGCATCGATACCTCTGAGAATCAGATAGTCAACCACTGACTGTGCCCTTTTCTGTGAAAGTATATCGTTGCGTTCGTGAGAGTCACGGGCATCTGTATGAGAAGCCAGCTCAACGACCAGCCTCGGGTTTTCATCCAGGGTCAGGATCAATCCTTGTAATGAATCTTCATATTGCGGTTTCAAATCCCATTTGGCCAGGTCATATAATATCTCAGGCAGCACAATGGGCTCTTCCGGGATAGGTTTAAGCAGGAGGTCCTGTGTGAAGTCCTTCCCCTTTTCATGGCCAACGGTAGTGACGGTTGCCGAGCTATTAAAATAATCTGTTTTGCTGGCAACGACCTCATAGGTAGTGTTGGGCATCACCTGTGTCTTTCCGAAATTATAAACTCCTTCTTCCGTTGTTCTGGTTGCTACGGATGTACCATTGGAGCCTACGAGGCTGACGTTAGCATCCATCACGAATTGCAATGTCCTGTCATCTGTGACAACACCGGTAATTGTGAATTCCAGTGGTGGCACGATGAAATAAAAGATATCTTCCATGCCTTTCCGGCCCCGCCTGTCGCTGCTGAAGAATCCTTTTTCCTCATCAGGGTGAAAAACGATCCCGAAATCATTGAATTCAGAATTCATGGCAGGCTTAACATTCTCCGGTGGGCTCCAGCTGCCTTCTTCATCGATGGTGGTAATGAAAATATCGAGGCCGCCCATGCCGGGGTGGCCGTCAGATGAAAAATATAAAACAGTATCTGAACGCAGGTATGGGAACATTTCATCACCGGGTGTATTGATCACCGGGCCAAGGTTAAAGGGCCTGCTGAATTCATCTTCTTTGGTATCACGGAAGGCGACCCAGATATCGTTTCCGCCGAATCCGCCTTCACGGTTGGAGGTGAAATAAATGATCAGTTCATTTTCACTGATGGCCGGATGCCCGAATGCATCCGATGAATCGTTGCTCAGCTTGACCATCTCCGGCTTGCTCCACATCCTTCCCGATCGTTGTGAGGTATAGATCTGACAGCCATTGATCTTTTTTTCTTCATTCGGACAGCGGGTGAAGTAAATGACATTATATCTGCTGTTCATCACAGCGCCCCCCTCATTGGCTTCCGTGTTGATACCTTCTTCTGAGTTATCGAGAAGGACCGGCTCACCCCATTCATCTTTCCTGTCGATGCGTGTGGTGAACAGATCACTGAAATTCATATCCGTCCATTCATCGGTCTTCTTTCCCGTGGCTCCCTCGCGGGTGGATGTAAAGATCAGCTCATTGAAATTATCACTGGCATAGGTCGGGCAGAAATCGGATTGCCTGCTGTTGATCTTCTTAATGTATTCTACTTCGTACTTGCTTGGAAACTCCAGCCATTCTTCTATCATTGCGACAGACTCCGCCCCTGCAAGGCCCCGGGGATCATCCGGCACCTCTTCTGCATAAAGATTATAAAATTCAAGTGCTTCTTCGTAAAAGCCTCCCGACTTCATAATATTTGCATAATGAAGCATTATGATAGGCTCCTTTTTAGAATAACCGGTTTTGTGTAGCCTCTTGTATTGTGCTTTTGCGGCCCTGGGGTTTCCCGTAAGCCGGTAACATTCCGCCAGATGGAACGCTACCCGGTCTTTTTCTGCCTTATTATTTTTTATCTTGCCCTGGGCTTTTTTATATCGTTCAATGGCCAGAACATATTTGTGGTCTTCAAAAGCTTCGTCGCCGGACCTGGCGTAGTTTTTGCGTTGGCCAAAGGCAGTGGCAGAAACTACCAGGCTGACTAATATGAGGATCGTGAGTTTCTTAATAAGGTGCATAGAACACTGATCTTATTTGATATAACTTATATGCTAACGATAAAAAGGCAGTTTTATTCAAACTTCCTTATCTATTTCTTTATTTCCTTCTTCCGGCTTTGCCGATTGCTTTTCGTCATCGGGTAAATCACTTTCATTTACAATCCTTTCGAGATCCAGATCGGTTTTATAATTATTCGTTTCCCGGTTGATCTCTCTCTTGATCTCACTCGATGCCTTCTTTATCTCCCGCATGCCCTTGCCCACCTTTCTCGCGATCTCAGGTATCTTTTGCGGTCCGAAGATGATAAAGATCACAGCCATAATAATAAATATCTCCCCGAAACTGATATCGAGAAATAATAATGCGGGAACCATACTGTTAATTGCTGTGATCATCAGAGCAAAAATAATAAAAAAAAAGTCCCGAGAGGCTCAGGACTTTTAAGTAATAAACAATATGTGTTACTTTTTCTTTTTCTTCTGGACCTGTTTGATCATTTTTGTAGGCACACCTTTCAGTTTTCTGTCACCACCCAGCAGGTCGTAAGCAATCGGGCTGGCTGTGAAGAGAGAGGAGTACGTACCGACCAGGACACCCATCAGCAATGCAAAGGCAAAGCCGCGGATCACTTCACCGCCGAAGAGGAAGATAGCAAGAAGTACCATGATGGTTGTCCCTGAAGTGTTAAGTGTACGTGCCAGGGTACTGTTTAGTGCTGCGTTCATGTTTTCACGCATATCCTTTTTCGGGAAAAGTCCGGAATACTCCCTGATCCTGTCGAAAATGATCACGGTATCGTTAATGGAGTAACCTATAATGGTAAGGATCGCAGCAATAAATGCCTGATCGATCTCCATGCTGAATGGCAGGATATTATAAAATATTGAGAATATTCCGATAATGATCAGCGAATCATGGAGCAATGCTACCAGGCCGGAAAGGCCAAACTGCCATTTGCGGAACCTGATGGCAATGTAAATAAAGATCACCAGCAGAGCAATGGCAATGGCACGCCAGGCCCTGTACTTGATATCATCGGCGATGACCGGGTCAACCTTCTGTGAGCTCAGTATCCCCATCATCTTGCTTTCATTCTCAACATCTGTGCCAAAGTCATTGTATTCCATCTTCTGATCGACATAGAAAGGCTTCAGGCTGTGGAACAGCTTCACCTGGATTATTGAATCCACTTCAGGTGATTTGTCGTCGATGAGGTATTTTGTTGTTATCTTAACCTGTTTTGAAGGCCCGAAAGTTTTTACTTCAGGCGCATTGTTATCGAATTCTGCAGTAAGTGCAGCCCTGACATCACCGGTAGATACCGGCTGGTCGAAACGGACAACATAAGTACGCCCACCGGTGAAGTCAATACCGGGGTTCAGTCCCTTGGTGAGCAGGGAAGCCACACCGGCAATAATAATGATAGCAGAAAAGATGTAAGCTTTCTTACGCATCCCCAGGAAGTCAATGTTGACATCAACCAACCAATTACGGGTATACTTATTGGAGAAGGATAACTTTTTGTTTTTGTTCAGCAGGGTGGTAAAGACCAGCCTTGAGATAAAGATGGCTGAGAACAGTGATGACAGGATGCCGATTATCAGTGTAGTGGCAAAACCCTGTACCGGGCCTGTACCGAATATATAGAGCACGATACCGGTCAACAATGTTGTGACGTTACCATCGATGATGGCTGAGTAAGCATTTTTATAACCATCTGCTATGGCAAGGCGCATTCCTTTTCCTGCCCTGAGTTCTTCCTTGATACGCTCATAGATGATCACATT
>QMPN01000321.1 GCA_003648575.1 Bacteroidota bacterium | reverse complement strand
TTAAGTATACCGCAGATGACATCGATGTCGAGTGTACGCTGATCAAGTACAGAATCAGCAGTTGTAACACAGAGCTCGCCCAGTGTTAGGTTCATTGCCATTGCTTCATCACGGTAAACAGGAACGTCACCGTGCTCTTCTTTGAAGCGGGACAGCACATCTTGTAGGTCTGATATCTTCATACTGTTTTGCTCTGTTGCTTTAGTATGTGTTACATTATACAGCAATGGATGGATATGTCAAGCCCTAATACAAAGTAAAGTGATACTTACCACGCTTGCCATGTACAGTGTAGCCTGTCACCTTCTCAGCTTTGCGAGCATCCTTTAATGTGCTAAAGTTATACTGGGTGCCATAGAAGTTGCTAAACACTGGTGTTGTAGTAAACGTAATGTGTGCATCTAATAGTAGTTGTGCAATGCTCATTGTGTTGCTCCTTTGCTTTAGTATGTGTTACATTATACAGCAATGGATGGATATGTCAAGCCATTATCGCATTTTTAAATACTCATTTATACGACTATCGATTACGTAGCTCTCTAGGAGTTTGGTCCAGGGTCGTGTGAGCCCGAACACTTTGAACGCAATCCCACCATACCCCATACGGTGCTGAGCACGTACATGGGTTACGGTGTAGGGCCAATTTAGGTATTGAGGAGCGAATGCGTGTGTAATATCTTCGATGCGCTTGTTGTCCACTTCCTCCTCGAAGCAATGAAACTTAATCCGAACGTTGCCGTCGCCAGAGTGATCGATCCACACCCGCCGGCCAGAAAGATCGAGTCCAGCCTTAATTAAGGCTGCTTCGGCATTAATGCGTATCTGACTCTTCATTCCCATCGTCTTGCTCCGTTGTGTTAGTATGTGTTACATTATACAGCAATGAATGGAAAAGTCAAGTCCCCATTAGAAGTTTTTTGAGATATGGAATGTCCTGTCCGCTACGCATGGCCAGCTCGGCCATCGTTATGTTAGTGCTATCAAACAGGTCGATTATGTCCTGGTCGCTCATCCCTTCCCCCACACTTGTACCAGCTTGTGGATGACTTGCACATCAGCATCGGGGTCATGCGCTTTCATGTGGAGTAATACTTGGTCGACGTCTGTAGTAGTGATGTTATGGTACTTCAACTTCTTCGACTCTTTGCCACGAAGATCAATAACTGTTGTGTAGTAGCGAACGCGGTATGTGTATCTACGTTTTCTCATGTTCTTTGCTCCGTTGTGTTAGTATGTAAACATTATATGGTAACTTGGATGGAATGTCAAGTACTATTTTAAAAGCCACCTTTAGCAGCTACATACTGTGCCCTGCTGCAACCCATAAGTTCCTGTTGCGCTGGTCGCTTTGCCCGGGCAATCTCGTTAAGCTGCCTATGGTACTTAGCAATGCGCGGATAGCCGTTACGTGCTGGCTTAGTCCACTTACCCAACTGCCAGTCCAGCAGCTTACCCTTGTTCTTAATAAAACTCTTAGCCGAGAGAGAGCCGCTACGTGCGTCTGCACCACTGAAGCCAATGCCATTCTCCTCGTTGGTAACGTTGGAGTGTTGCTCGGCACTTGTTTGGCGCTTGAGTAATGCAACCAGCGCACGGCCAACCATTGCCTCAACTTTGGCACGGGGCTGTGTCTCTACATAAGTCTTTATCCAGTCGCGGCTCACAATCACTTTTGACATTTGCTTTGCTCCGTTGCTTTAGTATGTGTTACATTATACAGCAATGAATGGAAATGTCAATGGTTTATTCATGGAAAAACCCTATTGATATAATCGCAAGGGTCTGGAGCGTGTGTTATACTTCGCGGAACACGTCGGCAGCGAGCCACCTATTAAAGAGTTTGTCTAACTGCGATTTGTTCAAGTGAGCATCAACGTATCCCGATTTAAACGGTATCTTGATGTAGCTTGCAAACATAGTGGCATCGAACATGGGACGACTGAATCCACCCGACATGTTAAGCAAGTGCAAGTCGAGTATAGTCTGTGCTCGCGCTGCATAGTGCTTCGTGAAGTGGAATAGTTGTTTACCAGCGGGTGCCCGCATATGACTTGTGAAGTCTAGCCGTCCTAAAATATCTGCAATTGTTACTGCTTCTGATTCTTTGGTGGTTTGACTATAGGTACTAATCTTGTAATACTGCATTTACTTCTCCATCCGTAGTTCATACGGTCTAGATATAGCCTGTTGCTATATACATACATTATAACACATGTTAGTCATGTGTCAACTGTTATCTATATTAATTTCCGTAGCATATGTGGGTGCCCAGCCTGGGAGGATACGTGGGAGACCAGTGTTGTCAATCTCTCCGGGTGGCATGCCGGGTATCTCTAAATCGACTATCTTCTCTAGCGTCGAACGTGGCATTGGATCCCATAGCACCTGGGCAACGATGTGCTGGTTACCAAACCGTACTTGGTAGCTCTTGTCTGGGAAACGTGTAGCAGCATCGAACACGGTGTAGATGATGTTGCCCAGCTCTTTGTTTGATGTGTTGAGTACATAGATGAAACCATCGCCGGGCTCGACAATGGGTTCAATCGTTTCATTATCTATCTCAATTATGGCTTGACTTACGCTAGTAGTTAGTGCTATTTTCATAACACTATTTATCAAAGCCGCTGCTGCTCAGTTTGTCTTACTGCCACAGTAGCTGTCTCAGTCTCAGGGGAGGGCATAAACGTTGCAAACGCTAAGGCACCCACTATGCATACTATGGCGCCGACGTGGCCAACTGAGTTCGACAGCCATGCGTAGAATATAGCAAACCCGATTAAGTATATCGGAATCTGTACAATCAATCCGAATGCCCATAGCCAACCAATCACGTTAAGTGCTCCGCCGATGAAGAGTGCAAGAACAACAAATGCAGCACCCATTCCAAAACTTAATATGTCTTTTAATCCCTCCATGCCTTACCCCTCTATCCTGTCATGTACGTGGATGGGTTGACGCCCGTATGCCTTACCAAAGCGACTGTCTCCGCTGTGTACAAAGTTGCCGCCAAACATCGAATGATTCTTAGGACCAGCTTGACGAAAGTGCATGGACCGTCCCATTGTTCCGAGTTGCAAAACAATATAGCCACGCTTCTCGATATCTTCTTCTGTGATGTGTCCGCCTTCGCAAGGAACAACTAGCTTCTTAGAATGTGTAACAGTAATGCCATTGTTGGAACAATCATAGTCGCCGTGCTTCAAAACGTTAACTGGTAAGTATTGCATTTGCTTTGCTCCGTTGCTTTAGTATGTGTTACATTATACAGCAATGAATGGAAATGTCAACCCCTATGCAGCAACTTTTAACTCATAATTGCTATAAAACTGATCACCGGTTACAACTAGCTCGCCACGTTCCTGCAGTTGCTTTACTGCCCAATCAAACGCATAATCAGTGCTGTACTGGTAGCGAACAAAGCCTAGCTCCTCACCTGCACACTTATCGAGATGCTTGCGAACGCGCTCAACAGTGTCCTCACTGAGCTCGATCATTTGGTAATCAATAAGGGTGTATGAGTAGTAAGCATCGCTGTCGGGTGTAGCAAGGTCAACAAGGGCACTCCAGGTCTCAGACTTAGTACCGGAGTATTCGGTGACGCTAATGTTATCCTGGACAACAACCTCATTGGCACCTTTGGCTTTCCAAGCATACGAACCATCAAACCCACCGTGGGCCGCATAGTTCTCGTGCACCTGGTATACAGCTATCAAAGTGTATGTTGTCATTATGTTGTCCCGTTGTGTTAGTGTATGCAAAGCATTATAGAGTAAAAGGATGGAAGTGTCAAGCACTTTCCATCCTTTATTTTGCTTACATGCAGTGGTAGCGTTCAGTACCTGGATCGCAACACCCACCCTTCTGGCTCTTAGGGATCATAATTGGACCAGCACTTGGGTTAAGTATGTTCACAGTCTCAACCATCACGTCCGCTTCCTGCCACTCTGCAAGTGTCATTACTTTGTAATCTGTTGCAGGGTAACGTTGCTTACCGCTGTTAAACTTGCTACGGTTCATTGCAGCCTGTGCGCGACCCTTACTTGAGTATAAACTAGTAAGACAACCGTTCTGCTTAGTTGCGCGATGATTGCTGTCTATGTGTATAATCATTGCTTTTTCCATTTTCTTAACTCCTGTTGTGCTAACGTTTTGTTCGCACTTCCTAACTAACAAAGCTATTATATGG
>QMPN01000320.1 GCA_003648575.1 Bacteroidota bacterium | reverse complement strand
TATGATACCACCGCTTTGTTCAGTACACAAGGAATGATGGCAGCTCTCCTTACCACCAATTCGTCAGATCCCTATAATAGCAGTATTGGTTATGGAAATTTGACATCGATTCATCTCCCCATAAATCAGTTTGGGATCGAATATTCTCTTTCAGAACAGCCAGATAACAGCCAATTTCATTGGTTTTCTGAATTTAATGTTGTCCGCGAGATGCATCAGTGTATCAATGATATTTTTTATCAAGAAGGGTATTCTCGATACTCCGGTGTACTTGAACTTCAGGGATTATATGTTGCCGTTCTGGTGGAAACATGGAGCTATGCGGGAGAATATGTAGATGTGGATTATTTGGTGAATATCACAAATCCGTTTACCGGAGAAGAATATCCGACGGATCTGGTTTACCAACCTCTATATAATGCGAATCGTGTAAGTGCATTCAAAATATCCTTTAATTTCATGAATTATCGATCGGATGAACAAACATTCCAAGATGTAAGTTTAGTTTCTTATTTCAAAGGAGATCTTTATTTAAATGAGGATCATGAACTGAATAAGGTGGGAAATTCTGCAGATATTTTATCGTTACAAAACTTCACTTATGATGATTCGGTATATTACAACTCAACTACTCAAACGATCTTTGTCGAAGACACAAATAATGACACATTCTACATCCGAGATGATAACGTCACTGCAATGGGGTTTCAATCGCTCAGCCATACTATCAGCACATTCGCAATCGGCGAAAGTATGGGATTATTAAAAAATATCACATTGGAACACCTTCAAGCATCTGATTGGAACACAAATATTGGAATAGATAGCTTTTTACATGGAAGGGAAGGATTAGATCCTGGATTTGCTTCAGCCTATACATTAAGCGATTTAACCTATGGCACAAATCTTGAATTTTCAGGGACTTTGAGTGTTGGACAAGGAACTTCATCAGAAAATGCCAGAAACCTCATGCAAATACAATCGGAGTTAATAAAAAATCAAGTAACCAACTATAACGTTACAGATCTGATGGTCGTCTCGGCAAATTTTAGCAGAATTATTGAAAAAGATAATGAGTATAATATGGAAGTCCTCATTCTCAACTTAGGAAATATGCCTGTAGATGAAACGCAGCTTGCTTTCATGGTAAATCGAACAAATGATGAAGACGTTTATGAAATCTATACGATGTTGTTTAACATTCATGATTTCAACCCTTTTGAATTGCGATCCTATACTGCTTCTTGGGTTCCGCTAAAAACTGGAGCGTATACAATGGGGATAGTAATTGGTGATATTGAAGAAATGTATGCTACTTTTAAATTATTTTCCGGTTTTGAATCAGGTCTTTCACAAGATTATCAAATAGAAATGAGTACCAGAGAGATAAATTATATGAGTAATGCACTTAGTCGCACAATCATTGTGATCGATCCATCTTATTATAATTCCTTAAAATATGACCATTTCGAGGTGTATCCATACTTTTTGGATCAAAATCCGATGAAGATTTATGCTCCTTTGGATTATGCCATTTATAACCTTACAACATTTACAATTTGGCCGATTGAAAAGGTTACTATCGGAACTGATGGAATCGGATCCAAATTGGTCTTCTTCTTAGATTCAGATCTATCAAATTCCAATATTCAGCCGTTGAATTCTATACAACAAAATTTATCTCCCTACTCTGCAATCCCTCTCGTCATATTTGCCAATCCCTTAACCCCTCCTGGAGAAATCCATTTTAACATAACTTTTACTGCACCTGGTTCCAATTCTCCTTTTTATTACCTCCCGGTGAATTTGGTTATCACGGCAAATCGAGGGAGGATCTGGTTTGATGCTGTTCATATGAATTTCTTTGTGTCCCAAAATCTAGTGGGTCAATCTGACATTTCTCTTGATGCTATTTCTACGGATTCTCTGGATATTTTAGATAATTTTGGTAATTTTGAGGGAAAGGATTTCCAAACGAAAGAAGGCGTTTTTGATCTCACCCGTTTAGTCGATTATAATGAACGATTGGACACGACATGGGGATCTTATTTTAAATTGCGCCAATTATGGGCAGATCCTGCAAATAGTTTTGATGGAATGAAGGGTACTTCTCTCTATACAATCTTTCCCTTACTATCATTAAACTTCTCTGATTTCATCGATTTTGATGCTCTCCCCAGTTCCACAGAAGAAAATTCAAATGATGAAGAGTATTTCTTTAACACAGCTGATGCTATCCCTGATACAAGTTTTTTAGGAGACACAATAGGTAATTACGCATTTGAAAGTGATACACTGTCCACTAGTACCATTAATCATGATTTATTGCAATTTTTTGATGGGTTGGTCATAAATGATCCGGAGCAAGGGTTTCTCTTAGAAGAGATTGACGATATTGACGAATGGGTTGAAAATGGTGGGACATTATACGTATGGGCGGAAGATCAATACCATACCAATCTTACTTCACTGAATGAACTACTTGATCGATTTGGATTTCAATTAGCAAATAGTAGTTTCTATTCATATTTGGATAATCAAGAAGGGGAAGCTTCTGATGGGTATTGCCATGTTGATTTATCTTTCCAAGGATCTATCAACCATCCTATTTTTAATCAAGGCACCAAAATACCAGAGTTCATTGCTTTGAAAGACCCCCTTGAAGTCTTTCTCACCGATCCTTCCAATCCCGAAACTATTCTATTAGGTCAAAAATCACACGATGATGGTGTACATGCCACTATGGGTGTTGGACACAAGGGCAAGGGAAAAATAGTCGTTATCGGGGACCATGATCTCTTTAATGGATTCATGCTGAATGTAGATAATAACACCGCATTTGCTCAAAATTTACTTCAATGGGGATTAAACAATGTTTATCAATCCAATGTATCCATTTCTTCTCCTGATATTGGTTTTTATGAACAAGGCTTTATTGATGTCAACATCACGAATTTTGATGAGGTAAAGGCAAAGGGATTATTGGATGATGGGTTTTTATTTGTTGCAGCATTTTTCGCAGCCAATGGGTCTTTAATCAACGGTGAAATATATGGAATTGAAATTCCCATTCTTCCCATGTTTTTCACCGATGATTCCCATTATGCTACTTGGTATGATTCTGTATGGAGTTTACACGCAGGAGATTATTATGTTCTCCTTATTATCGATCACCCTGCTGCGGCCAGTGAATTAATTTACATCCGATTTACTGTACATCCCAATGATCCACCAGATCCTATTATATTTTATGACATCCCTCAACCTCTCTATTCTCATTGGATTGATATTCTCGGAACATTAAGTATTACCTTTATGGCTATGAGTTTGTGGTATTATAACGTTGAAAAATACAAGAATAGGTTAAGAATCACGCCCCTTAAAGGTGAATACTTGAATACTGCACAAACTCGCATCAATGAAGGTAGAACTCAGTTGAAACTTCTACTACGGGGACTGGAGAAAGATGATGTAGAGGAAATTGAACGAATTCGATTTTTGTTAGCCAATCAAAACCGGTTAACCACATATTTGGAAGATTTGAAGAAATTTGGAGAATCTATCGGAGAACATTACAAATGAGATCTATAAGATATTATTTACAAAATAGAGAAGTGTTAATGTTAAAGGCACACATCCTCGATTTTTTCATTCTTTCGGTATCAAATGTAGTTATTTTAATTGGTATTGCAATGATATCGTACTGTTCCATCTTTATCGATCCACCGATCACAGCGTTTCATCCCTACATTCTATATGGGCTCCTTATCACTATGGGTATTTTTGGGATTCGGTTCTACCAACTTGAAGGCTCGTTCAATGTTAGTTCGGATTTGCCCTCAAAAACAGGTCCAGAAGCTTTTCACAAATCCGATCAAAAAGGTTTTGCATTCTTTGAAAAACCAGTAAGAGAGAAAACCCCTTTAGAATCTCTGAAAGAGTTAAAAATCCCCAAAATGAACATGTACGATGTTTCAATCTCGAATGTGAAAGATCCAAATTTATCAGGATTTGACATCCTTTCTATACCTGAAATTGAAGAAGGGATTCTTTCAAAAGATAAGACTCTATATGATTATTTAAATAAAACCGTCAACCAGACTATTAAAGAAATCCAAGACATTATTCAATTTTCGTATATACCAAAGAGCAAGTTGTTGTTCCATAAAGATGATGCCTTCAGATC
>QMPN01000319.1 GCA_003648575.1 Bacteroidota bacterium | reverse complement strand
TTCACCACCACACCTGCCAGGGAAACGATCCCGATGCCTGTCATGATCACCACGAAATCCATCCCGCTGATCATCAATCCCAGCAAAACGCCGATGGTACTGAAGATCACACTGAATATGATGATTACAGGCTTCACAATGGAGTTAAATTGTGATACCAGTATGATGGTGATCAGGGCTATAGCGATAAACAAAGCATTGACGAGAAAAGCCATGGATTCTTCCTGCTCTTCCTGTTCACCGGTAAACTTATAATTATAGCCGGGAGGCATATCGAAGTATACCATCTGGGACTTGAGTTGCTCATTGATCTTGGTGGCATTATAACCTTCTACCGCATTGGAATAGATGGTCACCGCCCTTTCCATATCCTTTCTTTTTACCGATCCGTATGTGGTGGTATAGCTGATTTCGGCAACGGCAGATATTGGTACCTGCGTTATTTTTCCCGTTGAAGGGCTCCTGAAGGTGATCATCTGGTTCAGCAAGGCAGGAAGGTTATAACGGTATTCCTCTTTCAGCCTTAACTGTATAGGATATTCCTCTTCGCCGACTTTAAACCCGGAAACTTCTTTTCCGAATAGGGCTGTACGTATGGTGCTTGCTATCTGTGCTGTTGAAAGTCCGAAACGCCTGGCCTTATCGCGGTCGATATTGATAATGATCTCCGGCTTACCCAGGTCAAGGTCTATCTTCAGCCCCTCAATACCTTCAATATTGGCGGAATTCAGATATGCCTGAATGGTATCAGCGAGGTAGATCAACTGATTGAAATCCCTCCCCGTTATTTCAAGGTTGATAGGTTTTCCTGCCGGCGGGCCTTCATTTTGCTTTTCAATGGTCATTTCAACGCCCGGGTATCTGCCCAGAAGGCTCTTACTCAGGTGAACAAGTATATCGCCTGTATTTACACCCCCTCTTTCCTCAAAATCAATAAACGAAATGGTGATCAGGCCCCTGAACATTTTTTCTGACATGTCGCTGATATCGTCCTCCAGTCTGGCCCCGGCGCCCACGGTTGTGAGAACGGATTTTACGACTTCCCGGTCCGGCTCCAGGATGGCGAATACATCCTTTTCAAGAGTCTTCATGAATTCATTGGTAGCAGTAATGTCGGTTCCGATAGGCAGGTCGGCAAGGACATTTATATACTTCGGATCACTGGAAGGGAAATTTACCACATTTGGGTTGCTGACGACATAAAGGTACATGGTAAGTACAAGCAAGACAAATGTTCCTCCAATGAAATAATAGGGATTTCTTTTTCTAAGTACAAAGCTTATCAGTTGAAGGTAGCCATTTTCGAGCCTGGCCAGGAATATATTCTGGAACCATCTGGCGGCCCGGTTCAAAAAATAAATATTCAGAATGCCGATGATGGCAAAAATTGCACACAGGGTGCCCATGCTGTTAACACCTCCCAGGTAAAACAGTACCGACATCAGGGCTAGGATACCTGCAATAAAGAGAAATCGCCTGATGTTCAGCTTTGGATTCTGATCTCCCGCTTTGATGAAAGAGGATGAGATCACCGGTATGATCACCAATGCTACGAAAAGCGAAGACGTCAAAACGATGATGAGTGTCATTGGAAGGTACTTCATGAACTCCCCCATTATACTGTCCCAGAAGAGCAAGGGAAAGAATGCTGCCAGGGTGGTTGCCGTAGATGTAATGATCGGAATAGCGATCTCTCCCACTGCCTGTCTGGCTGCTTCAACCTTACTGTACCCCCGGTCCACAAATCGGTATATATTCTCAACCACCACAATGGCATTGTCGACAAGCATACCCAGGGCCAGGATGAGGGCAAAGAGCACGATCATATTAATACTGGAACCCATGAGCCCAAGGATCATGAACGACAGGAACATTGACATGGGAATGGCAAATCCGACAAACAGGGAGTTCCTGGTTCCCAGGAAAAAAAATAACACCAGGATCACGAATATAACCCCCATGATCATGCTGTTCTCAAGGTTGCTGAGCTGGTCCCTTACCATCTCCGACTGGTCGTTGGTATAAGCAATGTTCAGGTTGGGTGGAAGGGTCCTTGATTCAACAGCCTCGTTGATGATCTCAAATACCTGGTCGGTGGCAATAAGCAGGTTTTCTCCGCTTTTCTTGATCACCTGGAGGGAAACCACGGGATGCAGGTCCAGACGTGTATAGCTCCTGGGTTCTTCAAAGCCATATATGACCTCTGCAACATCACGCATATATACAATGTTGTGATTTTCCCACTTTACGATAATATCGCTGATCTCAGAAGGGTCGGTAAACTCACCGATGACCCTGATCGACCTCCGGCTGCTTCCAAGTTTGATCTCCCCACCCGACATGGATATATTTTCATTGGCGATGGCATTTTCAATATCGTTGAAACTGAGTTCAAAAACACTCAGTTTATGCATGTCTACATTGATCTGGACTTCCCGTTCGTTGATCCCCGTTATTTCGACTTTTGATATTTCCGGCACCCTTTCGATCTCGTCTTCCAGCATTTCTGCGTACTCCTTGAGCTCATTAATGCTGAAATCGCCTGAAAGGTTGATATTCATGATCGGGAATTCTGACAGGTCCAGGTCTATCACCACAGGATCCGTCAGGAGGTTATCCGGCAATTCGCCTTTTGCTTTTTCAACGGCATCCTTGACTTCCTGAAGGGCATCCTCGATCTTTACATTGGTATTGAACTCAACAAAGATGGCTGAGATGTCCTGCGTGGAGGTGGAGCGGATCTCCTTTACCCCTTTGGCTGACTCAATTTCTTTTTCGAGTGGCCGGGTGATGAGGTTTTCTATGTCCAGGGGAGGGTTGCCCGGGTACATAGTCTGAACGAAGATCGTAGGCCAGACCAGGTCAGGAAACAATTCCTTGGGTAGCGTACGGTAAGAATAGAAGCCAAACCCCAGCAAAATGATCATCATGAGGAAAACAGTATTCTTGTTCCTCAGGGCCCATGAGCTGAGCTTGAAATCCCTGATAACTTGTTTTTCCTTGACTTCCATTTAAATAATTTTTACTTCTGTGCCGTCGGTAACCAGTGAATATCCTTCCGTTATGACCTTATCGCCTGCATTCAGTCCTGATAATACCATTGTTTCGTCATTGTGCGACATCCCGCTTGTGATATAGACCTTTTTGGCGGTTTTTTCCCCTTCTACCTCCCTTACGATGTAGACATATGAACCCTTAATATCGTCCTTGATGATAATAGAAGGGACAATAAGCGCATTGTCGTCATTAAAATCGTGAAAAGTAACAAGTGCAAGGATGTTTGGTTTAAGCTTTCCGTCTATATTGTCGATCCTGACCTCAACAGGAAATGTTCGGTTACCCATGTTAACCACATTGCCGGTGCGCTCAACAGCTACGTCCATTGTAATGGCCGGAAAAGTAGGGAATGTCAACTCTACCATGTCACCCTTGTTGATCAGGGGCAGATATTTCTCTGAGACATCGGAATATACCTTGAGCTTATTAAGATTGATCACCTGCATCAGCTGAAAGCCGGGCATGGCTAATTCACCCTCTTCAATAAAGATCGCATCGACGATCCCTTCGATAGGGGATTTAACAAATCCCATATCATGCTGAGCTTCCAGGGTCTGCAGTTTGTTTTCCAGTGCTTCCTTGTTATTTTTTGCCTGAAGATATTGCACTTCGGAACCGATGTTCTTGTCCCAAAGTTGTTTCTGTTTTTCGTAAAGCGTATTGGCCAGATCCAGTTGTGTTTTTAATTCCTGGATGGTATTTTCTGTGATGCTGGTATTGAGCCTGGCAAGGAGTTGTCCTTTTTTAACATAATCCCCTTCCTCCACAAAGATCTCTTTGACCTGGCCATTGATCTCCGGGCTGATGTATGCCTTGTCTACGGCATCAACGGTGCCGCTGACTTGAAAATAATGATTGAATGGGCGCTCCCGGATCACATCGGCCCTCACCGGTAATATGAAATGCTCACCGGTTTCTCCATGTGATAACAGCTCTTGCTCAAGCTCTTTGATCTTGATGTTCAATTGGCTTACTTCATCCTTATATTCCTTGATCTGGGCCTTGATCGTTTCCTTTTCGTCAGCAGGCCCGCAGGATACTGCGATAAGGACGATTATTGCAATGGAAAGGAATTTTCTCATTATTTGCTTGGTTAACTGCATTTTCAGGTATTAATAAGTTCAACATTGTTGATGAGC
>QMPN01000318.1 GCA_003648575.1 Bacteroidota bacterium | reverse complement strand
TGCCAGTGAGATTGATGCACTTGAGTTCGAGATTGCAAACTGTGAGCTGGATGTGAGCGGTGCAGCTGATGCAAGGATCTATGTTAGCGAAAACCTTGAAGTGAGTATTTCAGGTGCTGCCTCCGTAAGGTATAAAGGAAACCCACATGTGAGTAGCGATATTTCAGGTGCCGGAAGCCTGAAATCGTATTGATATTTACTGCAAGGTCTCCAGTACGGAGATTCTACTGAAAAACTGATAAAAATTGTTGTTTAAGCAGTTATTGTCAGTTTTTCTTTTATTGATCTGGTAATCAGTGTAGTTATCTATGTATATCCAGGTACTTGTACTCAGGCACCACGGAAACATGTGGATATTTTTTGTTATTCTCCTTTGATATCGTATCTTTGACTTGATTTTACGAAAACCCAATTCTTTATCTCTGGCAACTTATTGGAATACGAATGTATGGCACATGCCTGCAAGCCTATTATTTGCAGGAAACTTGTAGCCTAAGATTACGTATAATTACTTATCGTACAGGATTATAATGTGTTAATTTTGTATAGAGAAGTTCTGATAAGTGAGTGCGAACAAAATCGTTCATTCATATGTTGATACTAAAGACGATTCTAAAAGGGGAGGATTAGTTCTTGCGTTATTTTTTACACGCCTGATAATGAGATTGATACATTCCCTGAAGTCTTGAGGATGATTAGTGTAAGATAAAACTGTCGGTCGCAGGAGGGAGACAATGAATCGTCAATTTTTTGTTATATAATATGATCTAATATCAGATTTTATTATATTTCGGTATCTTTGCAGAGCAATCTAATAAAGAATAATTATAAATTACGACACGGAAAATTAATACACGATATGAAAAAGCTTACACACCTTGCCGGAAGCCTGACGATCATGATCGCGCTTCTTGCATTCAGTAGCGGCTCAGCTTTTGCCGATATTGTAATCAAAAACGGTTCCACCATGAAAGTTACTGCTGGGTCTAACGTTGTAGTTAGCTCCGATGTAACTATCGAGACAGGTGGAACAGTATCAAACAGCGGTACAGTTGAGGTAGCCGGTGATTTTACTAACAATGGTACAGCTGATCTGGGAGATGGTTCAGTTGTTTTTAATGGCACTGCTCTTCAGACCATAGGCGGCACGACTGTTTCGGAATTCGAAGATCTCGAACTGGATAACAGCGCTGGCCTTGACCTTGGATTTGGAGTAGAGGTTGACGGTACCCTTACACTTACCGATGGGGTATTGGATATCGACGCCTATTCTCTGACCTTCGGAGCTTCAGCAGCAGCTGTTGTCGGTTCGTTTGATGCTACTACTATGATCCTTGCTGATGATGTAGCATGCCAGGTTCGAAAAGAATTTACAGATGGGTCCAGTGACCCAGGCACATTTTTCTTCCCAATAGGAAGCAACGATGGTACTGCTGAGTATTCGCCCCTTGAACTTGATTTTAACAACAGCACTTTTGCTTCTGCTTATGTAGGGGTAAATGTCACTCCGCTGAAAGAACCCAATAATACAAGCTTAACAAATTACCTGGAACGCTATTGGACCATCGAAAATGTTAATATCAGTTCTTACACTTATGATATGACAGCCACCTATGTGACTGCCGATATTCCGGGTGGTGCTACAGAAGCTGATATCAGCGGTGGCCTTTATCATGGCACAGGTTGGTACGTCCTTGATCCTGTAATCGCAGGCTCCAATACCTTCTTTGGCGATGATGTTGACGATGAAGGCAATGCCACAGGGGTAGAGTTTAGGATATTAGCAGGCCTTGGTGTGGTTGTTCAGGGTGCATACAATAGCGGGACAGATGAAATGACAACCGTACTTAATCCTAATATCCCGCTAACTGCAGCTGCCGCATATGCCCATATAGGTTATCAAGGGACAGAGTTTGTAGGATCAATTCCGTCGGCAAATATCGTTGACTGGATTCTTGTTGAAGTTCGTGATGCAACTTCTGCAGCCACTGCTACGGTTGCAGGAGATACGGTTGCAGGATTCCTTATGAATGACGGATCTATTGTTGGTCTTGATGGTGTAAGTCCACTTCCATTTAGGACTATCATTACAAATAATGCATACTTTGTAATAATTCATAGAAATCATCTTGCTGTGATGACAGCTTCCGCGCCTTCCGAAACTTTTGGTAACTATACTTTTGATTTTAGCTCTGCCATGGCAAATGCATATGGAACAAACGCCATGTTTCAGGCAGACACAAGTCCAGTTGTTTATGCCTTATTTGCCGGTGAAACTAATTTATCAGGTGTAATCACATATGCTGATAAACAACCAATTGATGATGACCTTAATGTAGGAGGGTATCAATTAGGGGATACGAACTTTTCCGGTGTAGTTACATATGCGGATAAGCAGTTTGTTGATGATAATATTAATGAAGCCCAACAGGTTCCTGAATAGTCCGGTATGTTAAACGAACTAAAAAGAAATTAAAATGAAAAAGTTTTTTATTCTATTGGTACTTATAGGAAGTATAGCTGTTCAGGGTTATACTCAGCCAACAGCTTTTGTTACAATTGAGAATCCTCGCATTAGTGGATCTCAATTTTATTTTGATGTATACTTTGAACGTACTAACGATGATGCAGGTTGGTATAATTTCTTTGCTCCTGGAATAGCAGCACTTGGGAACAGTTCATGGTGGTTTGGTTTAAACACCGGTGCCTTGAGTAATCCTGCTCTTGTTTATGAGAATCCGACTTATTTACAAGGCAGATACACTAATTTAATCAATATTAATCTAGGAAAGATTGCTCTCACCACGACTTTATCTGCTGCGCCTCCACATTTGCCTTTGAATACGATGTTTCACGCCTATACAATTAGATGTGATATTACCTCAGCAACTCTTCAGTCTTTGGTAGTTTGGGATCAACTTAATACAGGCCTTGTTACTTTTAATCCTGGTGCAATTAGTGTGACAGAATCCTACTTAACTTCTGGTTGTGATATTGTTTTAAACCATAAATGCTGGGATGGATCTGTAGATACAGATTGGAGTAATGTTAATAACTGGAGCCCATCTGGAATACCTGTTTTTACCGATGATGTAATTTATCCCAATAATCCAACAAATGAGCTAAGCGTTTTTAACACAATCGCCACTCATAAGCTTGGCGTAGTGAATAATCTTAGGATTAATCATTTTGGGGAAATGCATATTCTTGCTAATATGGGGCTTACTGTTAATGGAATTACATCTCTCTATGGTGATACTAATCTGGTTTTAGATGCCACCACAGCTCCTATAAGTGATAGTATTTATTCCTCCGCATTTATTCCAATAGGGGGAATTAATTATTCAGCCTATAGCATTGAGGATGGACATATCGAGGTACATCGGACACTTGATTTTGCAAGTACTGCTTCTGGATATTATATGCATCAAGTAGCTGCACCCGTATCGGGAGTTCTACTCGACGATTGGGATATGGCAGTTCTAAATACTTACGCATTTGAATGGAGAACTGCTTCTCAGACATGGTATAATATTTATGCTCCATCAAGATCTACACCTCCAGGATATGGGTTTGTAATTAGCCTTGGTGGCCAGGCACCATCGACAAGAGATTTAGTATTTACTGATAATTTAGTTCTTACGGATCAAGTGATAAATTTTGATGCGATAGCCTTTGGTGAAAATGCTTTGATCGGGAATCCGTATGTAGCACCCATTGACTGGGACTTAATGCTTGTCGGACAATCGAATATATCAACAACATGCTATGTTTGGAATCCACTTGGTGATAGTTATGTTACATATGTTGCAGGTACAGGAGGCCATTTATCTGCTAAGCGTATACAGCCAGGGCAATCATTTTTTATTGATGCTACAGGACCAGTTTCCTCTTTTAGTATTGATCTCGCAGATAGGGTTGCATATGTGGAACCTTATATGAAAGAAGGAGGTTATCCTTATCTGCTCAATTTATCCACAGATGGTGGCAATGGTTCTTCTGAAGAAATTTATATCCGTTTCAAAGAAGGTGAAGGAGTAACCCCTGCATATGACCAGGTACATGATGGAATGCATAAAGTCAGTGAGCACGTTAACTTTGTAACTGAACTATATACAGTTACTTCAGATGGTGTTGACCTGGCTGTTGATGCCAGACCGATGTTAGTAGGTGACGATGTAAGCGTTCCACTTCACTTCAAACCGATTGAAG
>QMPN01000317.1 GCA_003648575.1 Bacteroidota bacterium | reverse complement strand
TCCTAATCTTTGTGGTGAATATGACATTCATCAGGCCAGTCACACTGCAGGCCCAGTGTACCAACTGCCGGGGGGCCATATCCAACCCGGAACGAGCATCCAGCGCCATTGGAATTATGACTCAAGCCTCAGGCATGGCAGCCTTTGCTTCCGGCTATTATGCCATCGCCTCGGGTGAAAAAACAAGCAGCATCGGAAGTAATATACACGCCGGTGGAGATCATTCCATGGTACTGGGCAGCAATGCCAACAGCCTGGGAGAAAGATCCATAATCATAGGACACGGTTTTGGAGAATACCAAGAGGATCGCCTCTTCAATAATATTAACAACAGCCTCATGATTGGCTTTAACAGCATTTATCCAACCCTGTTTATTGGCAAATCGCATTCAAAATATCGCACCGGGAGCATTGGGATTGGCAATGTTACCGATCCGGAGGCCAAATTGCATATCCGCAATGATCAGGGTGAAATCGTTGGTATATTTATCGAACAACCAAATTTCAGGATAACAGATTTTTACCTCGGGACAAAGGATCATGGACTCAGAAGCACTGATGACCACGGTCTGATCTTCCGTACACCAAAAAATTATGTGTTCGATGACGGCAAGGTAGGCATCAACACCTATTATCCACACTATGACCTTGATGTGCAGGGTAGCATTTTCTCAAAGAAATTGACACTCTTCGACGAAAATCTCTATCTGGAAAACATTGAAGGTTGGGTATTACGGGCCAATGCACAGGGAAATGCTTATTGGACAGATCCTGCAATGCTCAATGATGATGATTGGATAATTAGCGGGAATAATATCCATAGGTGGGATGGAACAGTTGGAATAGGCACCAACAACACCTATGGCTACAAGCTGGCTGTGAATGGTGCCATTATCACGGAGGAGGTTACTGTAAAAGTCAGTGAAGACTGGCCCGATTATGTATTCAACAAGGACTATGCACTATTGCCCTTGCAACAATTGGAAAGCTATATTGAATCAAACAGGCATCTGCCCGGAATACCTACTGCAGAAGAAATTATTGATGAAGGACTCAGGCTTGGAGAGATGGAACGGCTCCTTCTGAAGAAAATAGAAGAGCTCACCCTGTATATTATTCAACAGGATTATAAAATGGAAGAATTGGAAACCAGGCTGGACGTCTTTGTCCTCCCGCAGGAATTCAAATAGAATATTATGCATAATCATATGAATTTCCGGATGTTATAACCAAACCATACCCCCATGAAAAAAAGAACATTCATCATCTTCTGCTCAGTATTTTATATGGCATCTATGCTTGCTACAGCCCAAAACGATCACAAGAGCACTAAGTACTGCATCATAAAGTACGACCTGATCAGCCTGCTTGGCGACCAGGTAACCAACAGCATGGGTGTGAAGCTGGGATTTGAACTCGCTTTACCAGATGGCAGAAGCCTGGGAGCTGACCTTATGTATATTTTCCCATGTAGCTCATGCGGACAATCCTATACAACCGTAAAAACGGAAAAGACCAAAGGCTTCATGTTATCTGCTGAATACAGGTTTTATCTGTTTCGCGGGAAACATCCGCTTAGTGGATTTCATTTAGGCCCCCAGCTTGAATACCAGTTTACACGATCAGAGATGAATGAAACCTACGACAACGGCATCCTGAACACTTATCAGGTATACCGTAACCTTGTGGCAACTCATGCAATGGCCGGCTATCAGTTCCGGGTCACCGGTCCTTTATATTTCAATCCTACACTGGGGGTTGGACTGCGATATATCAGCAGCAGGAATGAAAATAAAAAGGGTGATGATCCCAGCCAGCATGAGTTTCCTTATAACAAGGATTTCGAAACGGGAGCAAAATGGTTCCCATCCATTACTATCAATATTAAAATCGGACTTAAACTTTAATACACTATCATGAAACTTACACCACTACAATCACTCATCATACTGACACTATCATTGCTGGTTCACGGAACACAAATAAATGCCCAGATCTGTGATGACTGGAAATCACAATCTACTGCCTATGTTGTCACGGGGTCGACACCTGCCGATCCCGGGTATTACATATGGGAAGCGAAAGCCAATATACACGGGGTACATCTTTGTGTGCTGAATGCAGATGTGATCCCGGTTTATATCCAGCAAAACAATAATTACATAAATTTTACCAGCCGGTTCGGCCCTTCCACTGCCCTTCTGTATATGCTCCAACTGGAAGTAAATATCAATGAAAATGGCTTTGTTAACGTTTACAGCGGCTCAGCAAAGCAGGATATTGTCTGGTATGGCTCTTCGGCGAGCTTTCCCCTGCTGGGAGATTACAACCTGAAGGTAAGGGTAACCTTCTTCGATGGCACAATCCGGTTCAGGGAATACAATATTAAAGTAATCCCTCAATCACAAAGCCTGTACAAGGACAATGCAGGGAACACCTTGCGAAAATGGCAGGGAAACGATCCTAATGGGCTCAATGCCATCGTATTTTCGGAAGGTTTTGACGCTTACAATACAAACCCGCAGGAAATGTATTACTATGCCGCTGCCGATCTGATCGAATGTTTCAGAAACAATGGATATGATGTTTTTCTACTTGATAATTATTTTGGCACCCAGGATATCAGGAATAATGCAGCAGTATTTGCCTCTGCAGTTGAATACATTTCATATATGTATGGGCAGGAGCTCATAGTAGCCGGGGGTGTAAGCATGGGAGGCATCATCTCACGCTATGCACTTGCAAAAGCTGAGCAGGACGGAAACCCTCTGCCGGTACATACTTTTATCGCCATTGATTCACCTCACCAGGGAGCTATTATTTCCGAGCCACTGCAAAACTTTAAAAAATCCAATGAAGCAGGTGATGAATTTGCCAAGCACGCCCTGAGCAACGAGGCAGCCCGTCAATTGCTTATGTATAACGCCTATGATCCGGGAGGATCGGTGCATCAGGCCTTTTTCAATGAACTGAATTCCATGAATGGAGACGGCTATCCTCACCTGACAAGGAATATTGGTGTTTCCTTTTCAACAAATCAGCCAAATCCAAATTCAGGAGCATGGTACAAGATCACTTATCATACAGGCCCCTTCAGCGGCACTGTGAAGACGTTTGACCTGACAGATGCTGAAATGCTTGCAGGCTCATGGCTGCCACAAGACCTTACTACCATGTCGCCAATAATAAAACAGGCAAGCTACTGGTGGCTGCAACTACTTGTACCGGGTATCACACCCCTCTATTACCCCACTATCGAGTTTGAGAGGTTTACCGACCCGACATATATCCCCTATTACAGCGCTCTCGACATACGGAATGGAAATTCTATGTTTGATGTATGCATCGAAACCGAAAGCACTTCATGGCACGATGTGCTGCCCGAAGATATCCTTGAAGATATTGTAAATGAGGTGATCCTTACCGATACTTATTTCCAGCATGTATTCGTGATGGGGCAATGGTCCCTCAGAGGCAAAAAAGTAGCTGCCGGCAATTATGTGACATTACTTATGTCTCAGGGCGATGTAGTTGTATTACCCGGAGGTAACCTTGACATCCAGGCTTCTGAAATTGTAATGCTGAGGGATGGGTTTTCTGCACGCTATGGATCAGTGCTCACTGCAAAGGCAGACCCTGACCTGTACTATGAGTGCAACAGTGAGTCCGGCACACCGGATATGTTAAAACCCGAAGAGAAATCACAGGAGGTCATCATAAATAAAAAAATGATCGCTACGCTGAAGGCAACAATTTTTCCAAACCCCGCCAGTGATCGTATACATATACAATTATCACAAGCCCGGACGAAAGCAATTACCATTGAAGTTTATAATGTATTTTCGGAACTGGTTCTATACAAGTATATCCCGGCAGGTGATCATCCTGAATTGAATATCAGCCAACTGAATAAAGGGCCATATATTGCCAGAATCTCTGACGGGGAACAATCCAAAACCTGCAAGTTCATTAAGCTTTGAGCCGGCGCTAATAGATAAGGTACGAAAGTATCACAACGATTACCAGGGCAGGGACCATGTTGAGGATCTTCAAATGTTTGATCTCAAGGATGTTAATACCGAGGCCTATAAGCAGAATACCCCCTGTTGCACTAAGGTCACTGATGATCACATCTGTAAAATGATCACCCATGAAGGAAGAGAACAATGTGAGTCCCCCCTGGTATACCAATAAAGGAATGGCAGAGAACATCACTCC
>QMPN01000316.1 GCA_003648575.1 Bacteroidota bacterium | reverse complement strand
TTTCACCTCTACTCGTATTATTTGATCATTACTAATCCCACCAACAAGGGCAAAAGATATCTCTTCAGCTGGTTGATACCCACTTGGTAAATTACCAATTGATCCTGATGCACCTGCTAATATCCGAACTTCAACTGTACCATCAGCTGTTTTTCTATATTTTATATTTAGATTAGTAACCCAATCCTCACTTTGTAAAACTAAAGGACTTTGTACAGTTATAAGAGGTGCAAAAATAAGAACTTCATCTCCCCCAATAGCTACTTCATTAGAATGAGTAGCATGAGAATTACCAAGTAATTGTATGTACCCTCCTGATGCTGATCCACCTGATAATAATAATTGATTATCATCTACATCAGGACTAATTGTTCTAGAAGTAGCAAAAAGAATTTCATTAATTACAGTATTACCAACTGCATGTAAAGAATATAAAGGATTATTAGTACCAATACCAACATTACCAAGAGTATGAACTAAAGAATTAGAAGGTATTCCATCTACAAAATGAAGAGCTTGAGCATGATCATATGCTGCTTTCCAATTAATAGAAGTACCATCATTATTAGTAGTAATACTTCCACCAGTAACACTTAAAACACCTGCAATAATAACATCATCTGTTATTGTAACATCATGAGCTATAGTCAATAACTCAGGAGCACTAGTAAAATGCATAATATAATTTGTATTTGGGTTTATAAGACTGAGTGTTCCTAAAGACTCTGAAGCAAGTGTCCAAAAAGCCCCACCATTATCAATTCTTAAACCATCGGTATCATCTATTTGTGCAAAATTAGCAGAAGAACCACCTGTTTTAATTGTACCTGATCCATGTATATTTCCCACAACATCTAATTCAGCTTGAGGTGCTGCAATCCCTATACCTACATCTCCAGCATTAGTAATATGAAAACCTGATTCTGCAGCAGCTCCTACTTGCTGTATAGCAAATGTAATACCTGCTGCAAATAATAAACTTTGATAATCTAATTTCATTTCACTAGCTCCTGCTCCTGTTTGATAACGCAATGGAGCTAACATAGGCACAGATCCATCTGAATGAAGAAACAAAGATAAATCAGTTAATGAATTAGTTGTTTCCCATACATTAGCAGACTCATTCCAAATAATATAATCAGTTCTCTGAACTGTCTGTCCTATTAAATCACCACCAATAAAAGTGTAATCAGGATCATTAGTAATAAACCAGAAACCAGATTCAGCATTTGTAGTTGGATACTCTGTACCTGCAGTAGCTTCCCATAATCCATAATAGGTAATACCTACAGAAGCTATATTTTCCCATTTAACTCCATCCCATACGCGCATATATGCATATGTAGTATCCCAATACAAAGCACCTACAATAAGTGGACCATCATCATCATTATTTACAGTAGGAGGATCAGTAAAAGCTCCTAGATAACGATCATCAAAACTATCATATGATGCTGCTGCTTTCATTGCATTATGATATGCAGAGTAATCATATGGTGCTGATCCTGATCCACCAGCAAGTACACTCACTGGAGTATCTTCTGGTTTCACTGCCCATTCTTGAGCATACCCAGCATTGTCTGCTGCTAGTTGTGCATTACTAGAAGCATTCTTTATCTCTTCTATGTTTGAAGCACAGGTTTCTATAAAAGTAATATTAGATGCGACAATATTTACATCATCCATATTAGTAGAAACATTAGTAACATCTGCCATATTCGTAGACACATCTACTACAGCATCAGCAATACCAGCAACAATACCAACTTCATCTGCTATGTCTGCTACAGCAGATAAATCATCAAAATCAATAGTTGCTACTTTAATTACTGCATCAATATTATCTGCTACAAGTTTTACATTATCATATGCAGTACCAATATACTTTTCTACTAGTCCTGTATACGAACGATCACTATTAATACAAGTAGTCATATCACACCCAACCTTGTTTAGGTAACTTCAGATTTGAAGTATTATCTCTTTTATATAAACCAGAAAGTTCTATTTGCTTAATAGCTTGTTCAAACTTCTGAGTGTAGGTATTACCTTCAACCTTACCATCTGAATTAAGATTGGAAAATACTCTACCTGCAATATAGAACAATAAAGGTTCTAGTAATCCTGGAGGAATATCTACGTCTTGAGTAGTTGGGTCTAAATTAGTTATTTCTATTTTCTTTGGTCCAGCTCTATATAAAACAGAAAGACTGTTTTCACTATCTGGATATGGTATTAGAATTGAATTATATGAGGGAGTATGTACTGACCAATATTCATTGGTATCATTTAAAAATAATTCTTGTCCATCTTCATCATGAACAGAATCTATCTTTAATACATTACTATTAAATGGTTGGTAAATAGAATCATCTATATATTTAATTGGTTCAGTTGATTCAGTATTTGTTTGTGCATACTTCCATTCTAAATAATAAACTTGAATTTGATCATATAACTTTATTATTACTTCTTCTGTTCTAAGAGGAAATCTTTTATATAATTCAATTAATCCTAAATTTACATGAGGAATTATTTGATTATACTTATCTGGTTCTATACCTATATTATCTACTCCCCCCATAAATACAGAGGAAAGCTCACCATAAGTTAGTTGTTCAAATAAATCAGATAATTTCATATCATTTCCATTATACAATATATGAGGCAAGAGCCTCTTCATGTAATTCTACAGGATCTTCCCATAAATCTAAACCATCTTCTTTTAACTGAGGTGTTTCTTCTGAAGGTTTCCATGCTTTGAGACTCGCGAGCATAGAGATAGTGTCTACGAAATCATCATGTTTGCTCTTGAAACCCTTAATTGATACCAGAGTAAGCTCAGCTAGACATTCGACTATTTCAGGACTATTTTTCCGTTCCTCTGGTAGGAAAATTTTATTCATTTTGAACCAAGGAACAACAATATTGAATCTAGCCATCTTATCAGTGCTAGGTCTGATACCAGGAGAGTTTCCATTACTATCTGATGCAAGAGTAAAATAGATATTCCTACTTAACATCTCGTTTTGAATCCATGAGATAAAACCTTTTTGCTGTCCTGAAATTTCTATTCCTACTTGCTGGGGTTTATATTCTTGAGCCAACCTAAACAGATCATTGATATTTTTGTCCATCAATTGTTTCTTTACTGTTCCATCAACCCATAACCAATCTCCATTATTATTATAGGCCCAAACTGAAATTACACTAAAGTCACTAGCTGCTTTCTCACTAGTAGCAAAGTCAGTAGTGATATAGAAATTAAATTTTCCTTTATTATTAATAACATTGGCTCTCTTATACCAACTAATATCACAATCCTGTATTAGTCTATCTTCATCACTCATAATTCTAAGCATTAATTCTTGATTGAAGGTGTCAATCTTACCTGCTTTATATGCTTTATCATATTTGTCTTTCACATACTTATATGTAAATCGATCTTCCCATGCTCCTTTAAATTCTTTCTTCTCACAAGGAAATTGTTCACATACTGGATACACATTTACATACCAAGCACCAGATTCAACTGCTTTATATAAGGGATCTTTTGAATTGAATGGAGTACCAGACCAGATAATCTTATGCTTTGTAGGATGCAAAGCATAATCTACAGCCTTGTATACAGTGTCCTCAATAGACGCAATAACTGTATCTGATCTAGCATCCTCATCACTTACCAAATCATCCAGAACCGCTAAACAATTATGATTTCTTCCGAAATCAGAAATATACTCAGATGAGGGTGTAGTTATAGGTACAAAGATTTCATTATAAACTGGTTTTTTCTTTTTAAATTTTCTCCAAATATAACCATTTTCAATAAAGACCTCTTGTACAACTTGAGGATTATTTTGTATAGGAATACCTAAAATCTTTTTAACATTTTGTCTAAACCTAATTTCCCATTGTTGTTGGATAATACAGCTTTGCCCATTAGGGAAGGTTTCTTTGCCTTTTTTCTTTGTATTGCGAATATGGTATGGTAATCCCAATCTACTTGCTATTTTACCTAATTGCTGTAAAACAATAAAATTAACACTATTTACTCTTATTTGATTTTGCTGATAATCAATATATCCATCACCTGCAATATAGCCTAATAAAATTTCTTTTTGTTTAATCAAATCTAGTTTAAGTACCCAAATAGGCATATCTTTAATAGAGTTACCCCGTTTAGTTTCTTTCAACCAATTACTTAAAGCTGTATCTGATATGCTTAAT
>QMPN01000315.1 GCA_003648575.1 Bacteroidota bacterium | reverse complement strand
GCAGTAATCGTCAGACTTTTACCGAACCCGGTATCGGGATCCGTGTTCAGAATCTTACGCCGCACATCGCCAGCGATCTTCGGAGCATTTGCGCGGATCTCACGCATCCCGTCCATCAATGGACCAGCTCGCTTTCCCTTGGCACGGTAAGTCCCGGCAGCTCCCTCGTACCCACGCTGCCGAACTTCACCGAGTTCCCCCACCAAATCATCACGCGCCTTAACAGTTCTACCGCGTTCTGCTTCAAGGTCGTTGATGATATCTCGTACAGGGCGACGAACACCCTTCTTCCAGGCCTCATTGGCCCCTATCTTCTTAACTTCAGCATCGAACAGGGCTTGCCTATGTGCCCGCTCTTCGGGCGTTATATCCTCTCTCGTTGGATCTGGGAGGTACTCAGCCTTCAAGTCCTCATACATCTGCTCGGCGTTATCGGCCAGGTCGTCCTGATAGCGTTGGAGCTGGGCAGCGTGTTGCTCTTCAGACTTGGCAGCGGCGCTCTCCTCGAACTGCTCCAGTGTCTCATCGATGCCGGTGATCCGCTTGTTCAGCGTGTCGATCATCCGCTCCTGACTCTTCATCAGGGCAGCATCAGACTCTTCCACAATGTACTCACCAACCGCCCGGTCGAACTCACCGCCGTTCAGTTCAATCTCATCAAAATTCCACATCCGGTGCAGGTAGCTTTCGTCACCCGCTGGTAGTGTGATCTTGGTTTCCAACAACCCCTCATCCACCAGCATGTTGATGGTTTCACGTGGAGCACGGCGCAGGGCACCTTTTTTTAAGGCACCACTCTTGGTGACGTATTTCAGCGACTCCTCGGTGACACCTTCCGATGTCAGGAAGCTGACGACCTTCCCCTCATCCAACACATCCCACGACTGGTCTGTCACCTCACGGGGTAAGAGCGCCAACTTCTCAAGGCGGGCTTCAATCGGTGTGAACACCTTCGCCCGGACATCCTTGGCCGCTGCCGTGATGAACTCGTTGCCGTCAACATCAACGTCGTTGTTACGCAGTGCCTTCGATAGCCGCTCCATGAACTGGTTCATGTCCATCTTCAGGTCGGCGTTATCCTTCGCCAGCTTATTGAGCGCCTTGTAACTGGCGTTGGTGGTATCCTGGAAAGCGATCTGGGTCTTGATCTTGAACACGCTCATGTTCGATTCGAGTGACTCACCCAGTGAGGCACCCAGTTGGTTACGCACACGCTGCAGCGGGTCATCCAGCAGGCGGGCACCCAGCACCCGTGAGGAATGAGATCTGGATGTGGCAATGCGTACGGCAGGTGACAATTGTCCTAATGCCTTCGCCATCTTCGGGTGCTTTAATTCGCTGGACCGTTCAACCATCGCCTCGGCGTCCCGGTAAACCCCGGTGGCCGCTTCTTCCAGACGTTTGATCTCAACCTCACCCGCAGGTGATAACTCGCCCTTCGCCTGCTGAACTCGCAACGGTGCCAATTTTTCTTCGATGTCGGTGATCCGCTTCTCATAACCCGCTCGGATCTCGGGCAGCAGGTCATCAGGCAGCAGGTCTGTCTCGGCAGCACCTACGGACTGGATCGGGGATTTCGAGCTTTCGACGATATCGTCAGCCAGGTCATCCATGTACCGGGTCACCTCATCACCGCCCCATCCCATGGCACGACCGATGCTGGGGATCGCACCAGCGAACAGGGCAGTTGCTGCAATCGCATAGCCGCTCTCCTCCATAGTACGCACATGTTGGCTGCTGTGGAGCATACCCTCGGCCACTGCGGCAGATGTGATGCCTGCGCCCAGGGCGATGCCGGACTCTTTGGCCAGGCCAAGGTTGCGAGCTTTCTCTGATGCCACCATGGTGCGTCTGCCGGTGAGTACCCCGGACTTTAAAAGTAATGCGCCTTCGACGGCGTACAGGGGTGCCTGTTCCGGAGAGGTCATGGCCGCGAACATCTGCGACAAGAAACCTGACACACCGCTCTCATCAAGCACCTTACGGTCGCGTCGTTCGCGATCTATGTTGCTTGTCACCCAGTCTACATGGCGCTGGCTGACGCCGTACTTGGCGTATTCGGTATCGTATTCCTCGTACCCTTTGGGGATTGAAGGGCGGTAGTCCCATTTCCCCTCCATATAATCAGCCTGCTCCTGTGCCGTCATGACGGGCTTGCCTTCCTGGAACGCCGCATTGGAGGCGAGCGTGTTTTCCTGACGCACAGCCGCCGCTATGGTATCCGAGAAATCAGGATTTTCTGTTTCCTGCTCAGGGGTGATCCTGGGCAGCATCGACATTTGCCCCGGCACCTGGTTTGGCTGTACGGGATGGAAAGGCATTACTGGGCAGCCTCGCTCTTACTGCCTTTACCGGTCACCTGTCGATAGAGAGCACGATCAGCGGTTTCTGCACCCTCGCTAATCTTCTTACCCACGTTTTCGATATCTTTGGCTATGAATGTGGAAACCCCTTCGTAGGCATCACCGACCACCTTGTTGATCTGGCCACCAAAATTACCGGTAGCCTCCATGATGTCGGTGACATGACCCCGTGTCGCGGTCGTCTCTTTCCCGAGGAACTCCTTAACACCTTCCGTTGCCCAGTCAGTGATGCCGATTTTCGTCGGGTCACCTGCTGTCAGGTCTGCTGTTTTCCTGGCATCCTCAAGATCCGATGCCTTACTCACCCGCTCCTGGGCAGCCGCCTCGGTGATCGAGTAATCAAACGAGTACGACTGTGTGGAGAGCATCATCACACCCTTGTCGTCGTCATACCACTTGACCAGATACCGCTGTGAAGCTGGTTCTGAGGGGTTAAATCCCATGATCGGGATCATGTCGTAGTTGTCCGGCAATTCCCGCCTTTCAGCAGACATGAAATCGGTAGCCAACTGGATTGGCATCCACTCACCACCCACCTTGTCAGCCCCGGTGACGACCATCTCAGGTGCGTTACGCATCAGGTGCTGACGGCCGCCCAAGCTGGTCACACCGTACTTCTGGTTGGCCATGTGGTTGAGCGCCATCTTGTAGGCAGACGCCGGGTTACCATCCACAAACGGGGCGAACTCCCTGGCACGACGTTCGGTTTCAAGGCGCAACTGCTCACGCACTTCAGGTGTCGATGATTTGAAGGGTATCCAGCTATCTGCTGGGAACGTGGCCTTCATCATGTCCTGGAAGAACGTATCACCCTGGTCTTTCAATGAGGTGTCATACACCGTCTGGTGGTCTTCCACTTCCTGGGTTGTCATGTTCGAGCGGCGATCCAGCATGGTGACCGCCATCGCCGGGTCATCGAAGGTCTGCATCAGGGCGATACCGTTCGCCACCATACCTTCGCCACCCTCGCCGAATTGCCCAGCCTGGCGCAACGCACGCTTACCAGCAGGGTACAGCCCGTACTGTTTGATGACATTCAGTGCCATCACTTTTTCTTCAGGCTTACCGCTACGCAGCGCCTGGTCAACCGCACCAACCAGCTCCTGCGGTACGTACTGCCCCTGTGTCTGGTTAATCCACCCCATGGTCTTCTGAAGACCCTCACCCGACAACTGGGTTTCAGGACTCAGGAAAATATCCTCGTCGTTGTAACCACCCTTACCCTTCGCGTCAGTACCGTGTGCGGCGTAATAGCTGTCTTTATACGCCTGCCCGACAAGTTTGTTTTCCGGGGTGTAGGGTACGATATTACCCATAACAGCCCGAACCCGGTTATCCCGGACAAGCCCTTCCTGGTTATTAACCTTGGTCGTATTGTAGTTGTTCCACACGCCCGCCATTGAGTTGTAGATCGCCTGATGGTGCAGGGAATCCTGGATGCCGTACTTCTCGTAGTCGCTGGACGGGATACCCTTGAAGATATCCAGTTGTGCCTGACCCTCGATCACCGCAGCATCTTCACCACGGGCACGCATGACATCCGCCATCCGGTCGTTGAGGGACATAGAAGCCTGCTCTTTCACATGCTTGTAAGAGGCTGCTGTTAGCGCCGCCTTGTTCTTCTCGGTCAGGATGGTGCTACCTTCGATCCGCTTCACCAGCTCGGCCTGCTGCCCGGCCGACGCCATGTTGATGGCGTCGTCTATCGAATAGTATTCCTGACCCTGCTCAATCTTGCCCTGATTGGCGATGTAGTCCTCTTCACTGATACGCCCGGTGATGCGACCCTCTTCATTAACCTGCCATGACTTCGTCCAGTCCCGGCTCTGGTAAGCGTTGTCGAATGACCCGGCAACGACGGCCTTG
>QMPN01000314.1 GCA_003648575.1 Bacteroidota bacterium | reverse complement strand
TATAAATGCCCCGGCAAGCGCCACGACAATGGCAATACGATCGAAGATCCAGATAAAAGGCTTGTGATTTTTTTTAGAAAAGATCAATAACGCAATGATGATAGCTATTCCGGCACCATGGCTGGCCAGCCCTCCTTTCCATACCATCAGTATCTCTATCGGGTTTTTTAAGTACGCTGCCGGCTCATAAAACAATACATGCCCCAGCCGCGCCCCAATGATGGTAGCAATGATCATGTAAGTTGCCAGTTGGTCAAGGACCCTTACCGGCATGCGCTCTTTCTTGAAAATCTTTAGCATTATGATATAGCCAACCACAAAGCCCATGGCAAAGAGCAGTCCATACCAGCGGGGAGCAATGATGCCTATCCCCGGAATTGCTAGTTCGAATATCTCCGGGTTGGGATTCCAGATAATATAGTTGAGGATCATAATAAATACTTTTTTGCAAATATATCAGAAAACAGCTTGTGATTTACAAGCGTGAAAGAAGCTGGTCTATCCTTTCGTTCAAAACATCTCCTTGATGCCGGATTCTTATACCTGTATAGCTCCCTGATGCCTGCACGAACTGTGAAATATCAAGTTCAGACTGAGTCACAGTATAATAGTGTTGCTTCTTTTGATGATAGGCTGCCAGGTATTCCTGCTCAGTCTGACCCGGTGTTGGGATCAGGACAGCAGCACTGCCAAGCAGGGAAAGATCCATGATGCTTGAATATCCCGAACGGCAAATGATAAGGCCTGAAGAAAGCATTGCTTCTTGCATTGCCACGGTGGGCATGTGTGAATGGACTTCAATATTGTCAGAGACTTTTACTTGTATAAATTCTTCCGGTTTGCCCAATAAAATTATGGATCTGTATGGGCTTTTCTTCAACTGTTCAAGTATCTCTTCTTCAAAGATGCTTCGTTGCGGCTCAGGTCCGCTAATGATAACCATCAGGTCATATTTTTTGTCGGGGGAGGTTCCGCCAGGCAAGCTGAATCGTGACTGCGGGCCTGTATAATATAAGGGAACCGGGCATTTGATCTCATGGGCAAGGTCGCCGGAAAGACCGCCATCCTCCTCAATGTCGGGAATCCAGCATTCATCGAAATGCCTGATATAACGGCGATGCATCCTGGATAGGATCCCTTCTGTAAATGACCATCCCGGTGGTGCTTTAACCTTCAACTGATGAGTAATGTAAATACAAGGTATCTTGTCTGACCACATCCCAAACCTGTTGTCGGAGATTATTCCATCAATACTGTGATCATCGATCAGTGAGTCCAATATCCTGTGTTCCCTGCTGATCGACCTTCGTATCGCAGGAAGTTGCCTGAGCATTTGTAAAACCATTTTTCCCCGCCGGGGATAACGGATACCATATCCGGGAATATTAATGTGTTTCAGCAATGGGAATTCAGCCTGTAGAAATGAAGCAGCTCTGTCGCTACTTGCAATGATCACATTCACATCTTTTTTTAATAACACATTGATTAAAGGCACACAGCGTGTTGCATGGCCAATACCCCAATCAAGCGGAGCTATCAGTATATTTCTGCGCCTGTTCATATTACTTGAAAATATTTTTTCAAGTCCGGATGTGACATTTTTAAAAAATGGATACTAATAGTATAGACGGACTATGTAAATACGGACCTAACAAAGATATAAATATTAAATATCCTTATGATGACTGACAATGATGACACAATGTTATACCGGATCGGTGTTACGATGATCCCCGGCATCGGGAGCATGAATGCGAAAAAACTGATTGCCTGGTGTGGCGATCCCTCAGTCGTATTCAAGGAGCCCAGAAGCCAGCTGTTGAAAATCCCCGGCATGGCAAGGATCTTGAATGGTAATGTAAACCTGCAGGGCCTGCTCCGCAGGGCTGAGCAGGAATTGACTTTTATCCGTAACAGCAGGATCAGGATATTATATTACTACGATGATGATTATCCATACAGGCTGAAGCAGTGTGCTGACAGCCCATTGGTGTTATACTATAAAGGTGTTGAGTGCCTGGAGGAAAAAAGGATACTGTCTGTGGTTGGGACCCGGAACGCAACATCATATGGAAAACGTATTTGTCAGGAGATCATAAAAGGCTTTTCCGGGGATAATATCGTGATCGTAAGCGGAATGGCCTATGGCATCGATAGCTGTGCACACCGCAGGGCCTTGTCCAATGGAATAAATACCATTGGCGTTATGGCACATGGCCTCGATAGGATATATCCGGGTGAGAACAGGAACATGGCTGCACGTATGCTGGATCAGGGTGGGCTTATCACTGAATTTATGAGCAAAACAAAACCTGACAGGGAAAATTTTCCGAAAAGGAACCGGATCATCGCCGGGCTGGCTGATGCCGTACTGGTTGTTGAATCAGCCGGCAAGGGAGGAGCCCTGATCACTGCTAATATCGCCCATTCATATAACAGGGATGTATTTGCCGTTCCCGGAAGGTTGCACGAAGAATACTCCGACGGCTGCCACCAGCTCATCCGCAGAAACATTGCAGCACTGGTACGATCTTCCGACGATATCAGGTACTCAATGGGTTGGGAAGGAAAAGCGAAAACCCAAAAAAGTAAGATGGATTTGCTCAGCAAATTTGAAAATGATGATAAAGTAATACTTAACATCATCATGGAGAAAGAAAAAGCACCTATCGATGATATCATCCTGATTTCAGGCCTGGGGGCTACAAAGGCTGCCTCCATCCTTCTGAAACTTGAATTTGCAGGAGTCATTAGCGGCCTGCCGGGTAAATTGTATGAGATCAGAAAATGATTTTGATGAATAATGTACCTTTGTAAAAGGAAGATCATTAACGCTATGATGAAGGGTTTCATATTTGAAAGGTATTGTAACTAAATCGACCGGAAGCTGGTACAGCGTGTTAAAACCTGACGGCACCTTTATTGAATGCAGGTTAAAGGGGAAGTTCAAGGTGCTTGGGATAAAGACTACGAACCCGCTTGCTGTTGGCGACCATGTTGTGTTCCGTGTACTCCGTGAGGAAGGCACCGGTGTGATCACACAAATACTTCCGCGTAAAAACTACATAATCCGCAAAGCAACGAAACTCTCAAAGCTATCACATATCCTGGCTGCCAACCTCGACCAGGCAATTATTATCGTGACACTCGCCGAGCCGCGTACCTCCACGGGATTTATCGATCGCTTCCTGATCACAGCGGAAGCTTATCACATCCCCGCCGCCATTATTTTTAATAAGATCGACTTGTATAACGATGGTAAAATGGAGGAATTATCAACTTTAAAGAGTGTGTACGAAGCTGCCGGCTATCCCTGTTACGCTGTGTCGGCACTGACGGGTGAAAATACCGGGGATGTTATAGAACTTCTGAAAGACAGGGTTTCCCTGGTGGCAGGGCACTCAGGAGTGGGGAAATCTGCCCTGATCAATACTTTAGAACCGGGCCTGGATCTGAAAACAAAGCCCATATCGAGAGCGCACAAAAAAGGAGTTCATACAACTACCTTTGCCATGATGTTCAGGCTTTCATTTGGTGGATTTATCATCGACACGCCGGGGATCAAAGAATTTGGATTATATGACCTGGACAGGAAAACCCTGGCTGAACGCTACCCCGAACTGCGAGCCCTGATGCATGCCTGTAAATACACGAATTGTACACATCTCCATGAGCCCGGGTGTGCTGTGAAAGAAGCTGTGAAGAATGGGGAGATCAGTATGATCAGGTATGATGGATATCTTCGCATAATGGCCAATGATGAACCGTAAAAAATAATATTATGATAGCATCGGAATTGATAAGCGATATTGTAGTTCCACTAAAGACTTCGGATACTGTGGAAAATGCAATTTCTATGATGGAGGAATTCAAAGTTTCACACCTGCCGGTTGTGAACAGCAGGTCATACATAGCCCTGGTGGCAGAAACAGATCTGATTGGCAGCGCCGGCCCGGATTCTCCTGTAGGTAATATCAGGCTGGCCTTACCACGCCTGATGATTAGTGCCTATCAACATATTTATGATGTGCTCAGGATGATGAGTGAGCACAAACTGTCGCTGCTGCCTGTTGTTGATAAAGATGAAAACTATATGGGTGCCATCAGCCTGGAAAGCCTTACAGCTAATATGGCAAAAATGGCGGCGATCAACCAGCCGGGGGCCATCATTGTTCTGGAAATGAGCCAAAATGATTACAGCCTCTCGGAAATAGCACAGATCATCGAAT
>QMPN01000313.1 GCA_003648575.1 Bacteroidota bacterium | reverse complement strand
TGTTGCATGGTTATTCGGAACGGAGTAATATTTAATTACATATCTTAAAAGAGGCTGTCTCAAAAGTCCTTCAGATGGGTCATTTCGACTGAAAGGAGAAATCTAAATACTTGTTATTCTGAGGAATAGATTTCTCACATTCGTTCGAAATGACTGCTAAACTACCTTTTGAGACAGCCTCTTTTTTTTTGAGTAGCAGAAAAATATTTATTTTTATTCCTGAACCAAAAACGATGATTATGAAAAGAATTGTATTAGCATTTATCGTTTGCTTCATTGCGCTGGGCGCAATGTCGCAGATCACTTTCGGGCCTAAACTTGGCCTCAACCTTTCAAAGTATGCCTATGAATGGTCCGACGACTGGGATGAACCTCAGGTAAAATTCAGATTGGGCGGGAGCATAGGCGGGATGATGAACCTGCAAATTAATGACTGGCTGGCTTTTCAGCCAAGTTTAACCTTTACAAAAAAAGGAACTGCTCATGACGTGGATAGTTGGAATTCAGGTCAGTATGTGTATACAGGTTATGATCGTGACAGGATAAGCTATATTGAGTTACCCCTTAACCTGGCAGCCGGGATACGACTCGGTTCCGGCCAGATCCAATTGTTTGTCGGGCCTTATATTGCTTTTGCCATTGCCGGGGTCAACCGCTGGAATTATGAGGAGAATGATAATGGCGTGAGGACAGATTTCAAAGACAGCAAAAAAATTAAATTTAAGAACGAGGTTCCCGAAGGGCATGATGGGGATGAAGATATTGCTTTTTACCAGCGGCCCCTAGATTATGGATTTGACCTTGGAATTGGATACAAATACAAGCAGTATCTGTTCAATGTAGGTTATGCCATGGGACTTGCCAACCTTCAGCCGGACAGGTCGAAGGCGGGCTTTGATGCAAAGGATTTCAAATACGCTAATCGCACCATATTCTTTACTGTTGCCTGGCTGTTTGGAGACGAATAATAATCTGTATCTTTAATTCGAAAAACCAAAAATCTGAATTATGAAAAAAATACTTAGTTTGATCTTTGTTTGTGCGTTGTTTGTATCAACAACACAGGCTCAGCTGTCGGTTGGCTTTAAAGGTGGGCTTACCATGGCTAACCTTAGTTTTGATGCTGACAATCATTATTCGGCTGACTATGCACTTGGATGGCATGGCGCTGTTTTCCTGAAAACAGGAAAAGGCTTGTTTACTTTTCAACCTGAGGTGATGTTTATCCAGAAGGGAACGCGCATTAATTCAACAACAGATGCTACTTTTTCTCAGCTAACAATGAATTACATTGATGTGCCACTGCTACTCCGTGCTACTATTGGGATTAAGGTTGTAGAGATTTATTTCAATCTTGGACCTTATGGTGGTTACTGGTTAGGAGGAAAATTAAAAGACTACTTTTATGATGATTCTCAGAGTCAATGGGTGACGAACAAAGAAACCTATGATTTCGATGACGACCATGATGTCCGATACGATGTTGGTATCGTTGGCGGTGTTGGGGTTAAAGTATTAATGATCATCTTTGAGGTCAGGTACGGGCATGGATTTATCGATGTGTTTGATTATGCTGACGACAGCAATAAGGAAACCAACAGGTATTTTAATTTTACACTTGGCGTTCAGCTATAATTTTTTCTGAGTAAAATTACCTGATATTGAGCATGAACAATTTCAGGCTGGAGTTGTTATATTTGCATTATTAACCTAAAATATTTGATGATGAAAAGAATGATCATGATGTTTGCAGGGATGTTCGCTGCAATGTTTACGTATGCACAATCCGATGTAGAGCAGGTTGACCTGATACAGTCTATTTATGGTATTGAAAAGAAAGCCATTGTAGAGGAATTCATTCAGCCAAAAGTTGAAAACAGGGTTCCTTTCTGGGAAGTATATGACGCTTATGAAGTTGAGCGTAAGGCCCTTGGGAAAGAACGTTTTGATTTGCTTATAGAGTTTGGCGAGAAATTTGAAAATCTTTCTAATGAAGAAGCTGACGCATGGATGAAAGAGGTGATCAGCCTTGGCAAACGTCAGAACAAACTTGTCGATACTTATTATAATAAGGTAAAAAAGGCATCTTCACCAATTGTAGCCATGCGCTTTTATATGCTGGAAGCATATTTACTCACAGCCATTCGCTATGAAATCCTTGATGCCATTCCGTTTCCGGAAGAATCACACGAATAAGTGATTAGGTATAAATACCTGATTTATAGGACGGCCGTCATAATATGATGGCCGTTTTTGTTTGGAATCCGGCCTGTGATTCACTATATTTACAATCCCAAATATTAAAAATTACAGACACGATGAAACGGATTCTATTATTTACCCTACTAATCTTTTTGTCCATATTTATCACTCAGGCCCAATTTGGATGGGGCGTGAAAGGTGGTCTTACTATGGGCAGGGTTAACCTTAACCTCGACGATAACCTCTCCGGACAGTACAACCTCGGAGGACATGCCGGTGTTTTTTGCCGGATAGGGGATAAGATGATCGCTTTTCAGCCGGAGCTTATGTTTATCCAAAAAGGGGTTTACATCAATGACGTGAAGAGTGATGATTATTCGCAAACGACCTTGAATTACCTTGAACTTCCCATTCTGGCCCGGGCCTCACTCAATTTGAAGGCTGTCGAGATTTATTTCAATGCCGGTGCTTATGGCAGTTATCTTCTGAGTTCTAAACAAACCAATAATTTTGAGAAGGATCTGAATGGAGATAGCTATGCTATGGCAGATCTGAAAGATTATGATGCCGGTATTGTGATGGGAGTGGGCTTCCGGGTGCTTGCCCTGATGTTTGAGATTCGCTATGGAATGGGACTTTTGAATATTTCAAAAGATACTGATAAGTACCAGGATTCAAAAAATACGAATCTCAATATCACCCTGGGAGTACAATTCTAAGCTAAACATTAAAACGTATGTGCAGAAGGTCTCCTTCCTGCACTACATATGTTTTTCCTTCTACTCTGAATTTCCCTGCATCCTTTACGGCTTGTTCTGATCCCAATGTGTGGAAGTCGTCAAAGCTCATCACCTCGGCGCGGATAAAGCCCCTTTCCAGGTCGCTGTGTATGGTGCCTGCCGCCTGTGGGGCGGTCATCCCTTTGCGGATGGTCCATGCCCTTACCTCCTGCTTTCCTGCAGTAAAGAATGATTGCAGCTGCAGCTGGTCATAAGCAGACCTGATCATTTTGTTTACACCGGGTTCTTTCAATCCGGCATCTTCAAGGAAAACCTGGCGGTCTTCCTCATCCTCCAGCTCAGTGATCTCTGATTCCAGTTCTCCTGCGATAATCAGGACTTCAGCACCTTCACCAGCCACTGATTCTTTAAAGGCATCAGCATAAGCGTTTCCATTAACAGCAGAAGCATCATCTACATTGCAAACATAAATGACCGGCTTGTCGCTGAGCAGAAGCAGGTCGTCGATATAGTTTTTCTCATCCTCGTTTAAGGGAGCAGTACGTGCCGGTTTGAAATCCTCGAGATGGTCTTTATACACTTTCAGGATCTCAAGGGATCTTTTGGCTTCTTTGTCACCGGACCTGGCTATTTTCTCCGTACGTTCGATCCTTCGATCAACCATTTCCAGGTCTTTGATCTGAAGCTCAAGATCCACGATCTCTTTGTCCCTGACGGGATTCACGGACCCTTCGATATGAGGAAGCTGATCATCATCGAAACATCGGACTACATGTATGAGGGCATCACATTGCTGGATGTCGTTGAGAAACTTATTCCCGATGCCTTCGCCTTTGCTCGAACCTTTCGTCAAACCGGGAATGTCGACGATATCGACTGTTGCGGCTGTTACTTTATCGGATTGAATGATGGAATTGATCTGATCAAGCCTGTCATCAGGTACTGTGATCATCCCGATATTAGATTTAGAGGCACTGAACGCAAAATTACTTGCTTCAGCCTTTGTATTGCTGATACAGTTAAAAATAGTTGTTTTCCCGATGTTTGTGATCCCGATAATGCCGCACTTGAGTCCCATGAAGGTCAGATTTTAATTTGAGGCTGCAAAGATATGAATAATAGGTATGCGGTGTGCGGTACGGGGTACGGGGGGGCAGGACTCTGAAGTCTGAAGTCTGAACTAGTAGTGTCCGGGGAAAATTAATGAGTGTTGTGAAAATATCTACTGTTGCGAAGTTACAAAGAACATGATCCCCTTGTTATCCTTAACTAAACAATTTCCCCTGACG
>QMPN01000312.1 GCA_003648575.1 Bacteroidota bacterium | reverse complement strand
AGTGCAATTGCCAATGCCTTTTATGGCCTGGACAACATAGAGGTGGCAGTGATCTTTCCCGAGACGGAGGTAACCGACAGGCAGCGTAAGCAGATGACCACCCTTGGCAAGAATGTCAGGATCATCGCCATCGATGGTAAGTTTGACGACTGCCAGGCCCTGGTGAAGCAGGCATTTTCCGATAGTGAGCTCGATTACCTCAAGCTATCCTCTGCCAACTCCATCAACATCGGTCGACTAATTCCACAAATCGTATATTATTTCTATGCATATGCGAAGTTGCGGAAGTCTGACGATGAAGAGATCATCTTTTCTGTGCCTTCAGGCAATTTTGGGGATATGATGGGTGGCGTGCTGGCTATGAAGATGGGATTGCCTGTGAAAAAGTTTGTGATCGCCACCAATGATAACGATGAATTTCCGAAGTACCTGGAAACGGGAATGTACGACAAGATCGTCCCATCGAAAAATTGCATCTCCAGCGCCATGAATGTGGGGCATCCCAGCAACCTGGCAAGGCTTGTGGCCCTGTACGGAGGAATGATGGATGAAAGTGGTAAGATCTTTACCCCTGCCGATATGGAGGTGATGCGGAATGAACTCTGGTCGACCAGCATTAGTGACCAGGAGACCCGCAAAACCATACAGCGTGCATGGAAAGGCCATAAGTTACTACTCGAACCTCATGGTTCTGTGGGCTGGGCCGGATTATGGGCCTATTGTGACGCCTTTGGCTGCAATGAAGATCAGCTCTGTGTTTCCCTTGAGACCGCCCATCCTGCCAAGTTCCCGCAGGAAATTGAAAAATTACTGGGTTTCAACCCTGAGCTGCCACCTAGCCTCGAAGGACTGGAGGATAAAGAGGAGAAATTCGACCATATAGAGAATAGTTACGAGGACTTTAAGCGGTACCTCGTTAGAAATTATAAATAGTTGACATTAGATAGTAGGCAGTAGGCAGTACGCAGTAGGCAGTAGGCAGTAGGCGGTAGGCAGTACGCAATAAACAATAGATATCGAATAACCAATCACTAATTACTGATTTAACTGATTTAACTGATTTAACTGATTCAACTGATTTAACCGATTAACCGATTTAACCAATTCAACTGATATGCACATTATTTGCTCTGACCTGGAAGGCGTTTTTGTTCCGGAAGTATGGATCAACGTGGCTGAACGAACAGGTATTGAAGAACTCAGGATGACCACACGTGACGAACCTGACTACGATAAGCTTATGAACCAGAGGATCAAGATCCTTGATCAGCATGGCTTGAAGCTGAAAGATATCCAGGATGTGATCGCGACCATCAAGCCCCTTAAAGGTGCTTTAGAATTCCTGTGGTGGATAAGGAAGCGTACCCAGGCCATTATCGTGTCCGATACCTTTGCACAATTTGCCGAGCCCCTCATGGACCAGCTCGACCGGCCAACCATCTTCTGTCATAACCTGATCGTTGATGAGGAAGACCGCATTACAGGCTATAAATTACGTCAGCCCGATCCTAAGAAGAAAGTAACACAGGCACTGCAGAGTCTGGAGTATAAAGTTGTTGCCTTTGGCGATTCCTACAATGATACCAGCATGCTCTTGCAGGCCGATGTTGGCATTTTGTTCTGCCCTCCCGATAATGTCATCGCAGATTTCCCACAATTGCCGGTTTGTCATAATTATGAGGAGCTTGGAAAGATCCTGAAAAAATATATTTAATCTTTTTGTCATGAAAAGTCTATACAAGATCACACTGCTTATGCTGATGCTCTCCGCATCCCTTTTCGCCCACTCACAGGGCAATCTGAATAAAAATGAACTGGATCAGATCAAGGAATCCATAAACATGGATGATGATACACGGGCACTGATGAATGCCATCAGTTCAAACGATATCAGCAAACTGGCTGTAAACCGCGAAAACCTGGGCAAGGTCAATCCCTACTTTTCCAACAAGGTTGAAGTCACGGGTATCACCAATCAGAAGTCATCAGGGCGCTGCTGGCTGTTTACCGGACTTAATGTGCTACGTCCAAAGGTGATTCAGAAGTATAATATGAAAGACTTCGAGTTTTCGGAGAATTACGGATTCTTTTGGGACCAGCTGGAAAAAGCCAACCTTTTCCTGGAATCGATCATCGCGACAGCGGAACTGGATATTTCTGAGCGTAAAGTAGACTGGCTTCTAAAAAGCCCCATTGGCGATGGCGGGCAGTGGACAGGTGTGGTTGATATTCTCGAAAAGTACGGTGCTGTACCGGCTACTGTGATGCCGGAAAGCCAGAACAGCGAAAATACACGCCTGATGTCACGTTTTCTCAGAAGAAAGCTCAGGGAAGATGCCCTTACAATGCGTGAAATGTACGAATCAGGAAAGAGTGAAACTGAACTCAGGGCAGAAAAACTACATATGCTGGGTGAGATATACAGGATACTTGTCCTCTGCCTGGGTGAGCCACCCAGCAAATTCGACTGGCAGTATGAAGATAAGGACGGCAATATCAGTGAGATAAAAACCTATACTCCGAAATCATTTTACGATGAGATGCTTGGCATCGATCTGCGTGAATATGTGATGTTCATGAATGACCCCACCAGGGAATACTATAAACTCTATGAAATCGAATATGACCGCCATATGCAGGAAGGCGGCAACTGGAAATATATTAATCTTCCTATCGATGAGATCAAAGACTTTGCAAAAGCGTCTATCATTGCCAATGAAGCCATGTACTTTTCCTGTGATGTTGGTAAGCAACTGGAACGTGAAAAAGGCCTGCTCGATATAAATAATTTTTCCTATGACGAACTCTTTGGAGTTGACTTCTCCATGGACAAAGCCGGTCGCATCAGGACCCATGACAGTGGTTCATCCCATGGCATGAGCCTGGTAGCTGTGAATATCCTGTCTGATGGTAGCATCGACAAATGGCTGCTGGAGAACAGCTGGGGAAAGACCGGCCATGAAGGATACCTCATCATGACTGATAAGTGGTTTGAGGAGTATATGTTCCGCCTGGTGATCCACAAAAGCTTTATCGATAGTAAAGCCCTCGACATTCTCGATACCGAGCCCATCTTCCTCCCACCCTGGGATCCAATGTTTGCACCGGAAGATTAGTAGCAGTTGAAAATAGGCAGTTGACAGTAGGCAGTAGGCAGTAGGCAGTAGACAGTAGGCAGTAGGCAGAATTATTATTGCAGCCTGATGCCCATCGCCCATGTAAACATTTTTGGTTTTTGATTGTTAATTATTAACAGTAGAATTGTTTAATCACGAACCATTAAAGAATATCCCTATGTCACAGAGAGTTATAGAGACCATTGGTCATGTTGAGAAAAAAGAAAACCTCCAGAGCCTGGGTTACAGCAAGCTCGTTTTGGAATCTGAACATCCTTTCCCCGGGTATCATGGAACAACCGTTCCGGACCAGGACATGCCTAAATCATTGTTTCTGCTTACCAAGACAAAATATACCGATGAGTTTATCATCAGGTCGGTAAAGTCGGTAAAGAAAAAACACAAGTTCTCATTTGACGGATCACCGGCTAAGGTATACTTCAAGAACAGCATGGTACAAAGCATCAGGATCAAAGACCTGGACAGCTATGAAAAAATTCCTGATATACTGAAAGCCCTTAAGGAAGAAGGCATCGCATTCCTCCCCGGGAAAAAAGTGAAACCTTACTATGGCTTGATCAGGGTGACAAAATATTTTCTATTAAATCCTATCACCGACTGCACCCTGCAGGATGATGAGGTCCAATCGATGAAATATTTCCAGATACCCGTTAAACTCGACTGGGATGAGTTTGAGGAGATGACCATACACGTAAAACGTAATATCGACAACATCAACTGGGATGGTGCCCTGGCAACTATCTACCGTAAAACAGGTATAGAAGATTACATCCGTATATACCATGGCAAGAACTGCGACATAGAAGCCCTGAACCTGATCCGCAAGAAGTATGTGCAGGAGATCAAGAAAGTGATGGGGAAATAGGGATCATTGTTTCACTGTTTCATTGTTTCACTGTTTCACTGTTTCACTGTTTCATTGTTTCATTGTTCAAGGGCTTCGAGTCTCCGGTCTCAAGCCACTTTGTCCTTTATGCATAAAGATTGTACTTTTGATGAAAATGCATCTCTATGATCAATCGTTTCAATAATATTCTTGTCGACTGGCTTACAGGCCTTGGACTGAGTGAGGCCACTGCTAGCATCTTTCGTGAATTCT
>QMPN01000311.1 GCA_003648575.1 Bacteroidota bacterium | reverse complement strand
TCCCTTGTTGCTTGATGCCATCCTGAGCCACATAAATCGTCTCTCCAATCGTATTGTATATCGTCAGTTGTATGTGGGATGGTTCAGTCAGTTCGTACTTGATGGTTGTGGAGGTGGTAAAGGGGTTTGGGTAAGATTTGATTTCACTATAGGATGTTAATTCATCAACTCCAATTGTTTCTATTGGTATCCAATTATTTACACCTTCAAGCCTCCATATGGTGCTATTTGTATTTTGAAGGTTATAACTCACTGCCCACCCATTGGATGCACCATGAATAGATAAAGCATTGAACACGTCATAGGGTTGATTAAAAACCTCATAGGAATTAAAATAATCATTTGAATAAAAAACATTGCTATGACCACTTAACCAACCGTTTAAGGTATCTAGGAACAACCTGTCCGATAGATAGGAAACCTCGATTTGTGTTCCATTTGAAGTCCACTCTACACCTCCGTCGTGGGTATTATAACAAGTTGTTAGGTCGAAATAGGATTTATTCATAAAGCCGTTTGTTTCATCATAAAAAAAGAAAAATGGTATGGACATGCTTACTTGATATGAAAGAGTATCCCACGAAAAACCCCCATCATAGGTTCTGCATACAAAAATACCTCCAATACTTGAAGGAGACCCCCATCCATTTAAGGAATCAAGGAAAAAAGGATATACGACTTCTGTTTCAATATGCACCCAATCTTCTCCTCCGTCCTCTGTCCTGAATAAGCCATTTCCACTAAATAATGATGGGTATGCTGAAATCCAACCATATTGATTATCAACAAATGCGATTGATTCAAAATCATAGGATACGCCTAAGTCAATTGCATCCCATGTTATGCCTCCATCATCCGTTTTAAGCAAAATACCCGAATCACCTACAATAAAGCCCTTCTGCTCCTCAATGAATTGAATAGAATTCAAAGATAAATCTGTATCGTATGATTGGTCTTCCCAATACATCCCCCCATCAACCACATGAATGATTGTTCCACTTTCACCAACGACCCATGCACTCGATGAATCTGTTGAGTACACATCATTTAATGATATACCTGCAAATTGGCAAAAAAGGAGGTTGGAAAACACAACCCCGATAATGACAAGATAGTTCTTTTTCATATCCCTTGTTATTGCTTAATCAGTTGCACAACACTAACCCCTTCCTCACTCCTCAGCACACCATAATACATGCCATCAGGAAGGCTTTCAGGACTCCACGTAAAGGAATGCTTACCTTGAGGCATTAATCCTTCCTCAGCCGTATAAATCGCTTCTCCAATGGTATTATATATGGTTAGTTGAATGTGGGTGGGTTCGGTCAGTTCATACTCGATGGTGGTGGAGGTGGTGAAGGGGTTGGGGTAGATGGATAGGTCAAGTTCTGAAAAGGATTCAGGGATACCTACCATACAGGCTTCAGTTACCTCCACACTGTTGTTGCATCCTGTAGCATTCACATATATCTGAATATTTCCGTTGGGGTTGGCTATGTAGTCGCAAACGCTTTGAACTTCGCAGGTCGTAAGCTGAGGATTGTAAGTAATACTTAGATTCTCAATTGACCCTGCGTTTATATTATCAATGCCTGAAAGGGTTTGCAGGGAGTTGTTGAAGTCAATTTTTAAGTCTCCCCCAATTGTTGTAAGACCCTCTAGTCCACCCAATGAAGTGAGACCGTCACAACTAATAATCCTCAAATGATGACCAACCTTTTCAAGAGAATTGATACCATCCAATCCTTGAAGATAAATATTCCCCTGTATGGTTAGACTGTTTTTAATTATGCGAAGATTTTCCAACCCTCCAAGGCTCAAAAGATAATTGTTTTGAGTTATTTCAAGATTACCAACTGAATCTAACCGCTCCAATCCTGCTAAGGATAACAATGCATCATTATTCTCAATAGATACGTGCTGCTTGACATAGGAAAGGTTATCAGGTCCTGAGAGGCTACTTAACTCATTATTGGAAACTATTGAAAGTTGAGTAATGCTCGTGAGGTTTGACAATCCATTTAAGTTGTCGAGACTATTGTTATCGGAAATAGATAACCATGTCGCAGAATCTAAGCTTTCAAGCCCTGTTAAGTCTATAATATTATCATTATCGTGGATAAAAAATTGAAAAACGTAACTCAGATTGTTGAGTCCTTCCAAGTTAATCAAGTTGTCATTATCAGAAATATGTACCCACCATACGGGGATGGTAGTTATTTGTTCTAAACCTGACAAGCTATTTAAATTGGGATTTTCTATAATAGTAATCCATGATTGAATTTGAGATAGATTACTTAAACTGCTTATACTAGTCAATGCGTCATTTTCTGAAAGTACAAGAGCATCCACCTCTGCTAGGTTCTCAAGTCCTGATAAATCAACAAGATTACCTGTATACCATATTGTCAGCCCTCCCCCTATAGAAGTTAATGAACTTAATCCATTGAGGTTAGTGATGTTATCTCCTGTGATTTGGACTTCTCCAAGAATCTCTTCGCAGTAGGGATATTCAATTGGGAAGTTGTCGATTTCAGCTTGAGTAGAGAAGAAAATACTTGTAGGGCATTGTGATTGAAGAATAGTTGGTAAAAATACAACTACAGCAATGAGAGCAATAATAGCTTTCAATGCAGAAAGCATTTGCCTGAGGTGGAGAGCCTTTTGTTCCATGATATCGGTTTTGGGTGTATCGTAATCCTTTCTACTGCTAAGATACGAAAAACATAGATATATGTCAAAGCCGGCCCCATCGGGGCCAGATATCGATAGCTGAAGATAGATATTAAAAAAACAGCGCCCTGTAGGGGTGCGATAGTAGTTCTGCAGGTGGGGTGCGGCAGCAAGGGGGTCCCTCTTCACTCTCCCGATCCCGATAGCTATCCGGGACGGGATCGCTCATCGGGATGACCGTTCTATCTAGCTATCCTGGGGAGACAAATGGGACATTTCAAATACAGAATACAGAATCGACAATCAAAAAACCCAGCAGAAAATCTGCTGGGTTTTTTGTAGCCCCGACAAGAATCGAACTTGTATCTAAAGTTTAGGAAACTTCTATTCTATCCATTGAACTACGGGGCCCAATCGAACATCATTCGATTTTGAGGGCGCAAAGATACGGAATCTCTACTTAATACCCAAGAAATCAGATATTAGAAGAGCGAAATCAGATATCAGAAATAATTCAGAATTCACTTCTGATTTCAAAGTTCTGATATCTGATTTCTGAGTTCTATCGCTAGATAAGTCCTTGCTTGTGCTTCTCTCCGATAACCTTCAGCATATCTTTGGTCATCTCGGGAAGCCTGAACTTAGGATCCCAGCCCCACTCGGCACGGGCAGCTGAATCATCCATGTTATTCGGCCAGGTGTCGGCAATGGCTTTCTTGGCATCGCTAACGTCATAATCCATCACGAAGTCAGGAATATGTTTCTTCACCTCAGCAGCGATAATCTCTGGATCGAAGCTCATGGCAGATACGTTGAAGGCGTTGCGGTGGATCAGCCTGGCAGGATCGGCTTCCATCAGGTCAATGGCTGCGTCCAGTGCATCGGGCATGTACATCATGTCAAGGAAGGTTCCGGCAGGCAATGGGCAGGTAAACTTCTTGTTCTTGATGGCCTCGTAAAAGATCTCAACGGCATAATCAGTGGTTCCTCCGCCGGGAAGGGTTACGTTGGAAATAATTCCCGGATAACGCAGTCCGCGGGTGTCCACACCAAAACGTTTGTGATAGTAATCACTCAGGAGTTCGCCTGCTACTTTGGTCACACCGTACATGGTGGTTGGGCGTTGAATCGTATCCTGTGGTGTATCGTCCAAAGGAGTGCTTGGGCCGAAAGCGCCAATAGAGCTTGGAAAAAATACGGCACATCCGTGTTCACGTGCCACCTCGAGGACATTATAAACGCCGTTTACACCAACATTCCATGCTGCCTGTGGCCTTTCCTCAGCTACAGCTGAAAGCAATGCTGCCAGGTTGTAAATGGTGTCGATATTATACTTTTTAACGACATCAACGATGCGCTCGGGCATGGTGGCATCTACCATTTCCTTAGGGCCTGACTCAAGCACCTCCTGCGAAGGCATGGTCTTGCGGAACCCCGCAACAACATTGTTGGCGCCATAGATATCACGCAGGCGCATGGTAAGCTCGGAGCCAATCTGTCCGGCTGTTCCGATGATAAGGATGTTCTTCATATTCTTTGGTTTATGGTTTGTTACTTAATTCACAGCAATAAG
>QMPN01000310.1 GCA_003648575.1 Bacteroidota bacterium | reverse complement strand
TTGAAGCAGTCCGGGCTCATTAGTCAATAGGTGTTCCCACATTCCCGATATCTCCTCTGTGGCAACAATCTGCAAGTCGACAGCCTCATTAATCTGTAACTTGTATTGTTCCAGTAATGCCGCAAATTGAGGAGGCAGGTCAATATCTGTATATTTTCCCGACAGGGAATAACCCGGAACAGGCCTTACATTATCGTATGCGGAGACCAGCACAAAGCCGGCATTTGACATATTCACTACATATATCAAGGTTTTATCCTCATTTTTTAATTCAAATGTTTCTGCAGGCCTGACAGCATCATAATCCATTTGCGAGAATTGGTTAATGCGTTCATAGAAGAAGTTTGTAGCGATCTTTTTAGCAGTGGTTTTATCTATTTTATTTGCAAGGATTGTGATCGTGCATAAAAACAGGGTGCTGAGAATAAAAAGCTTTTTCATGGGTTTTTGATTTGAAACATGAATCGTGCAATGTCATATCAAAAGTAATAAAATTCGGGTTTTGTTGAGTGATAGATGTGCATCATACCCATAGCTCTCTTTGGGGTAACATATCATTAGACCCGGGTTTTAACCCGGGGAATCATAAAAAAAGGAGAAACCTGAAGTTCAGATTTCTCCCTATGGTCAAAATGACCTCAGATATTTTTAGAAGTTATTTAATAATAACCTTCTTGTTAACAGATCCTTCAGCGCCGCTGATATTCAGGATGTAGATGCCTTTGGCAAAATTGCTGACATCGATCCTGTTATTGATCTGTCCTGTAACATTGCTTAATACATTGTTATATATTGCTTCACCGGTGACATTGACCAGGCGTATTTCAACAGTCTGATTATTATCCAGATTGAAATTCACGTTTAATGCATCTGTTGCGGGGTTCGGGAAGATGTCGAGCTGTGTGAAAGCTTCCTGTTCTTCAACACCCACATTGTCGATCTCATAGGTGATCTCCCATCCCGGGTAATTAATTGAAGCATTTGAACTCCATGTGATAAACACAAATTCGCCATCACAAACAAAGGGGCCGGGGATATCATCGCCGGAAAATGTTCCCAGTTGTGTGTTGCCATTGAAAACCTTTACAAGGTCCTTTCCTTCTTCTGTCTCGAAATAGTTGAAATGCACTGTGACGGTATTTGCATTCGGAGGCTCGATTTTGAACATGCATGTAGCACCGGGAGCATAATGGAATGATCCGCTACCATCATCAAATGTGCCAACAGGATCGGTAAGTTCAACAATCCCGGCGCAGTATGTAGGGAAATCAGAGAAAAACTCTGCCTTAAAGCCTGTACCGTGGCCACTGCCATCAGTGTTCAGGGTGATGAGCAGCTTGTTTCCTGTGCTGGTAAGTTGTGAAGGCAGCGTGCTTCCGGTATATTCACCAAGCATTGGAGCAGAGGTTGTTTCCCCATCGTAGATCCTGAGAAAATCACCTGAACCCAGGTCGAACTCAACAAAGTAAATAGTGATATCAGTAATGGAATCTTCAGCGTTCTGCGGGTTGATCAGCCAGCTGGCATCTGTGTTTGCCTGGTAGTCTTCGATCGGGCCGCTGCCATCGGTAAACTGTCCTGAGGTCTGTGTGATCACTTCCAGTCCTGATGCAAAATATGGGTATGCCGGATCGCTGGGATAAAAACTCTTAACACAGGCCTGGCCAATATAAAAACCACCAACATCGTTAAGCGAATAGTATCCGTTACCGTAGCCACTCCATCCAAAGTTAAAGTGGAAGTTATCACCCTGGTATCCGTCACAAACAAAAGCATGCCCGCCTGAAGTTGAACTTCCGGAATAATATAACGGGCGATCAATATCTATATCTCCTTTCAGGATGGCGATCCATGAAGTAAGAGAATAACTGCTTTTTTCAAGGTAAACAGAATTGTTGTACCTCCAGAAGGCATTCAGCCGGTTAGGTACAATAAAACTGTATGAGCCTGATCCGTCGGGGCCGAAGTTCATGTTCACCGAAACGGCACAATGGTATCCGAGCTCAGCAATGGGCCATGGATTCCTGGAGTTGATATCGTCCATCATCCCGTTCCACTCGTAATATGTGTTCTCAAAATCAGCACATTGTACGCCATACGACAGGTTTCCCGGTGTGTAGCAATGATCGCCGGTACCATTTATAGGATAACGATAATAATGCATGATCGTGGACATGGCAGTAGCCACACATCCAACATAAACATGGCCACCTGAACCGCCGGCATCTTCAGGGCACATCAGGTTATATGGTGAATCCTGGTTCCACGTGCTGGTGAGCAGGGGATCAACATCCTTAGGATCCCTGAATGTATTTAATCCGGAGATCTCATCAGTGAGAAGATGTTTCCAGTCAGAAGCAATGGCTTCATCAGGCTGGATATTGTTTTCACGGATGTAGGCGATCTGGTCGACAAAGCCTTGCATGTAACTGGAATAAACATAAGCGTGTTCCCCTTTGGGATATTCCCCTTTGAAGGAATAGCCGATGATCGGATCATAAGCATCATCTGCAGAGATGATCATAAAGCCGCCTGCTGTAAAATCAAAAGCAAAATACGCAGGAATGCCATTATGATAGGTAGTGTGTTCATAGGTAGCGATCACATCGGTAAATGAGATTCCCTGATCGTACTGGTTTACTTTTTCATAATAGGCATTGATAGCCACTTTACGGGCATCTTCCTTGTTAACTACGCCTGCCATTCCGCTTGAAAAAGCAAAAATAACCAGGCTGAGGGTCAGTAATAGAATTTTTTTCATGATATTAATTTGGTTTAATTTGAATTCTAATTGACGGCAAATATATATATAATTGTTTAGTTATGAGATTACATCCTGCCATTTATTTAATACTGTATACTTATTATACAGACTGCTACTTTAGTGGAATGGTTGCACAGATGCGATTAATGTTGAGTTTTTAATTTTTAATTTTTAATTAACTTCAGCTGTTCACCTATTCTCAATACTATTCGTAATACAAAGTACGTAATACTTAATACGAATTTTATTATTTTCGCTACTTAAAAGTCATTGTAATACATTTTAAGGCTATGTCATTATTAATCAAGAATATAAAAGCTCTGCTCCAGCTAAGGGAAGGAGGGGAGTTGAAGGTTTCCGGAAAAGCAATGGCTGAACTCCCCCAACTAAATAATGCATGGTTGCTTACAGATGGGGATATTATCCTGGATTACGGGGTGATGGATTCTTTTGCTACAGCCCTTGAACAGGCTCCTGCCGGCATCAGGCAGATTGATGCTGACGGCAAAATGCTCCTGCCGGCTTTTTGCGATTCACATACACACCTCGTTTATCCCGCCAGCAGGGAAATTGAGTATATTGACAAGATCAGGGGGCTGTCCTATGAGGAGATCGCCAAACGTGGTGGTGGCATTTTAAATTCTGCCGGTAAAATGCATGAAGCCTCAGAAGAAGAGTTGGTTACTTCAGCCATGGTGCGGCTGGAGGAGATCATGGGGTTCGGTACGGCAGCCGTGGAGATCAAAAGCGGATACGGGCTGAATACAGAGGATGAATTGAAGATGCTCAGGGTGATCAGGAAGCTGAAAGAGCTGTCGCCCGTCAGGATCATCTCCACTTTCCTTGGAGCCCATGCCATTCCCGGGGAATATAAGGGGCGGCAGGAGGCATATGTCGACCTTATCATCAATGAAATGATCCCGGAGGTGGCTGCGGAGGAACTTGCTGACTATATTGATGTTTTCTGCGACCGGGGGTTCTTCACAGTGGAAGATACCGACCGCATCCTGAATGCCGGCATGAAACATGGCCTGAGGCCTAAGATACATGCCAATGAACTTGATTTTTCCGGAGGGATACAGGTAGGGGTGAAGTACAACGCCCTTTCTGTCGACCATCTTGAATATACCGGCGAAGAGGAGATCAAAGCCTTGTCAGGCTCTGAAACCATGCCAACTCTCCTGCCGGGGGCATCGTTTTTCCTCGGATTGATATATGCACCGGCCAGGAAGATGATCGATGCCGGGCTGCCGGTGGCAATGGCAAGTGATTTTAATCCCGGTTCATCGCCATCCGGCAATATGCAGTTCATTCTTTCACTGGGCAGCATAGCCTACCGTATGCTTCCCGAAGAAGCCATCAATGCGGTGACCCTTAACGGCGCCTGTGCCATGGGTTTGAGTGAGGAAATGGGAAGTATTGGCAAGGGAAAGAAGGCCAACCTTATTATAACAAAAGAAATTCCGTCTTATGAATTTCTGCCGTA
>QMPN01000309.1 GCA_003648575.1 Bacteroidota bacterium | reverse complement strand
GTTCATGGTCACATATTCATTTGCCGGGTTCGGATACAGGTTTGGTATGACACGGATATAGTTTTTTCGAAAGAGTGTATCGGAAAGATCCCCGGTGCCAACAATCAGCCTGACATCATAAACCCCGTAATCCCGATATGTTATCCTGCCCGGGTCCCGGGATGAGGAGAGCGAAGGATCGCCACTGAAGAATGTCCACGACCAGTATTCCGGGTCACCGATTGATTGATCCGTATATGATATCTGTCCGCCAATGCTGACTATAGAAGTGTCAACTGCAAAATTTGCCAGGAGCAGGCTTCCATAGCCTAATCCGTCGATGCTTTGCATGCCGGTATTATCCGGGTCGAGGTATGGCCTCAACTGTGCATCCCCGGTACTGCCATTGGAAGACCAATGGTAGGAAAACTTCCCGTAATAATCAGGTGCTGTCAGCTCTGAACAACTGGCCGCCCCTCCCGTGAGGGTACCTGTGATCTTTCCGGTATTATTAAATATGGGTGATCCGGATGAGCCCCCCTCGGTTACGCCGTGGCCATTTTCAGTTTCTGCCCATACAACCTTCCAGTACATCCCGTCAGGATCCTGTACAGGCTGGCCATATTGTGTGGAAACCAATGAAGAAGTATAGGTTGATATTTTTTTAATGTCCCCCTTGGGATGATGGATCCCCACACCGGAAGTACCGGAATACCCATCTCTGATCCAACCGGACAGGTAGGGGTTATAAGTATCAGGGACTTTTTCGCTCAATAGCAATAATTTAAAGTCTGAGCCTCCAACAGTACCATTAGGTGCCTGGGCGATCAATGATGATCCCGTAATGGTATTTGATTGGGGAGGTGTCTGCGGATCTTCACACGACAATGCCTCGTAATTAAAATGGAATACCCATTGGGAGTAATCGCCTAAGGAAGCAGAGGTGCCGCAATGCCGGGCTGTCAGGAAATAAGGGGTGCTGTCATTGCGGGTATTGTTAATTAGCGCTCCTGTACAAAGGTAGGTTCCAAAACCAGCTTTCAATACTATTTTTGCAACACTTCTTTTCTCATTCTGCCATGAGTCACCTTCCGGGCAATTCACATTAACCTCACAGGGGCCCGACTGGCCTTTCAGGAGGCTTTGTACATCCTTGTAAACATATTGCACCTGATAAATTTCTACTATAGGCTTGTCGGCATTTTGCTCCGGCGCATCATATTCCAGCACCAACTCATCTCCATAAATCAGTTCCGTAGCAAAATAGCCCCCTGAAGGATTATTCCCTGAAGTAAATGCACCGAGAAGCTGCGCTCTGTCCTGCGTGTAAATAAAGAGCTTCCCTCCCTCAGGTATATCAAATGCCCGGTAATATAAGATGATCCCTTTCGCATCTTTGGCTTTGATCCCCAGGCTCAGGAAACGCCTGCCCTTTCCGGCTTCAGACCAGGAACCATCGGCAGACAGATCGATATCAACCGGTATACCTATTCCAATACGGTATGGTACAGTTTCAGATAAAGAAAGCTGATCCTGCTCCAAAACAGGAACCATATCCGGAGGATCCAGATCAAGGATTTTATAACTTACAGCCTCTGATCCCATTGCAAAGCTATAGGGAACACCTCCCTCACTTACCTGGGCAGCAAGGTCAATGGAAAGAAAGAGAAATATGACCAAAATGATCCGTGACATCTTAAAACAAAGATAGGGAATTGCCTTCACAATATTTTGTTGTTTACATAAAAAACTGCCCCAAGCTTTCGTTTGAGGCAGTATCTTCATTTTATCTTTAAAAAATCTATTTGATCATTGTGATCTTCCGGTCTATTTGTATGTCACCGCTTTGCAATCTGAGCATATAAATACCGGCAGGATGGTCGCTGATATCAACAGTGATATTTTCTGAAGTTTCCTTAATGATCTGTTGATATACGAGCTCTCCTCTTGCATTTATTATTTTCAATTGAGCGCCTTCAAGATCGCTTTGTCCAAGCTCGAGAACAAAACTTCCCTGTGTCGGGTTGGGATAAACAGAGATCATATCCTCCAGCGATAATTCGTCAACTCCAACAGCACCTACCTGAACATAATCCTCCTTGGTAATAAAGTTGCTTCCCATGTCATTGGATACCGTTAATTTAACATCATAGTACCCTACTGAGTTATATGTAATTGCAGGTGGATCCTGTCCATTATAGCTTCCCGGGCTACCACCAAAGAACTTCCATGACCATGAGGTCGGGTTATTGATGGATATATCTGTGAAGGTCACGCTTTCTCCAACGAGTATATAGGTTACATCAGCTTCAAAGTCAGCAAAGGGGCCATCGACCACAACAAAGTCTTCTTTGGTGATTGAATCTGTACCATACTCATTTACTGCAACGAGTTTCACATCGTAGGTACCCTGGGCATCATACTGGATACCGGCAGGGTTCTGATCGTTGGATGTTTCAGGTGTCCCCCCTTCGAAAGTCCATGTCCACTCCGTGGGGTCTCCTGATGTTTCATCCGAAAAGTCAGTAGTTTCGCCTGACACAAGATAAGTGTTCGAGGCAGAAAAATCAGCATCCGGCGCTCCTACTACGATCATTTCGACGCTGTCCTTGTTTCCTGTACCAATTGTATTTGTAGCTTCGAGCGAAACGTCAAATCTACCGGGAGTATTATAGGTAATTTCCGGTGGTGTCTGGCCGGTATATGAAGCAGGTGTCCCGCCTTCAAAGGTCCATTCCCATTCAAGCGGGTTGCCGGTAGTCAAATCTTCAAAAGTCACTGATTCGCCGGTCTGCAGATTGGTCTGATCAGCAGCAAAATGAGGGCTGGGCTCAGTACCGAGATAAGTCCCTTCCCATTTCTCCGGTCCATAGTTACCGGGATCAAGCCAAGGTTTCAGGCGCTTGCTGTTGGTAGTACCCATCTTATCCCACGACCAATATACTTTACCATAAAGGCTGTATAGCGGGTTATTACAATTATCCGGGGGGCCTCCTGTCAGATCACCCACTACCAGGCCATCCTGACTGAAAAGTGGAGATCCTGAAGAACCACCTTCGGTGATAGAAGTACCGTGTGGCGTTTCCGCCCAATACGCTTTCCAATGTGATAGAACGCCATTGTTATTCCACTGTGAGGAAGAAAGCTGATAATTATATGTCGATATTTTCTTGATATCCCCGGCAGGGTGATGGATATTCACACCGCTGTCGGCACCAATGTTAGTCCTGTCCCAGCCGTTAAAATATGCAAAGTAAGATGCCGGAACAGCTGTTTTTAATTCCAGGAGAAGGAAATCGGACCCGGTTGCATAACTACCCTCAGCCCTCTTGGTACAGCCTGTCATGCTGTTATTTGTAGGGCCCCAGTTACCGGTACAGGTTGAAGCTTCATAGTTGAAATAAAAGACCCACTGATTCAGGTCCACAACTGAAGCGCCTTCGCCGCAATGCCATGCAGTCAGCAGGTAAGGAGTCAGATCCTGCTCGGTATTATTGAGTATGGTGCCTGAGCAGAGATAGTAGCTAAAGCCAATTTTCATAAACTGCTTTACCACTCCCTTTTTCTCATCTTGCCAGTTATCACCCTCCGGTGAGCAGTTGATGTTGATCATACACCATACAGAGCCTCCCCTTTCAGGGCTGTTTTCAAAGTACGCACCACGGTAAGTATAGGCTACTTCAGAAATACTGATCAGGGGCTCGATGCTTTGCCCGGCCGGCTGGTAATATTCCAGTATCACCACATCGCCTTCAACCAATTGGTTGGCAAATACACAATCGGGATTGTTATTTTCTTCTGTATATGCTCCGATGATATGAGTCTTCTCTTCATTATACAGATAAAGCTCACCACCATAGGGCAGCCAGAAATTATCATAATAAACACCCAGCGCCAGCGCGCCTTCTACTTTCAGGCTCAGCCGCCAGATCTTTCCGCCATCAGGAAGGTCGGTCCACTCACCGGCATTATCGATGTCCAGGTTTACCGGAACTGCTACAGCAGCACGATATGGTGAAGGTTTGGCGAGGTCTTCAGCCTCTATCAAGGCCATATCGGGGGCATTAAACTCCCTGTATTCTATCCTTTCAGATAAATTTTCATATAAAGAACTCTGCGGAATGCCGGGCACGTGGCGTTGCGCCTGCAGGTTCAGGGTCATTGTAAATGAAAGTGCGACAAGCACTGTCACAAGCATAAAAAGTTTTTTCATTGGTAAGTTTATTTGTCAGGTTGTTAATCGATCGCAAAGATACAATTAAAGTTTTAAGTGTTGAG
>QMPN01000308.1 GCA_003648575.1 Bacteroidota bacterium | reverse complement strand
TATGAGAATAGCATCCTGATACGCAAAACGCTCATAGGCTTCAAAGGCCTGGGTTACACCGAAGGTGCCGGAAACTTCAGATGTATAAACCTGTCTTGCTGCCACTCCGCAGGCGAAGACCAAGGCCGCAACCTCGTTTTCATTTAAAGGGATGTAGATAGGGAATTTAACCGCCATAGAATCAAAATACTCGTTCAATCGCGGGAAGGAGGGGAAGTCCATCAACTGATGGTCATCATCAATCCAGTATTGCCTGCCGGCATAATTGTGGTAGTAATCATCATCGTCGCTGAACTGTGTACCGTTAAGGTTTTTCTGGTAATGAATGATCATGGCCAAAGCAACGGCCGGACATCCTGCCACACTCCGTGAACCTGTGACATTGTCCATCGGACAAAATATATTATAGGGCGATGATTGTTTCCAGTTTGTTTCGAGCCATCCACCTGTACTTGTGGTTCCTGCCGGTGGCCATTGTTCGAAGAAGGCCAAGGCACTGCCTCCCTCCAACAGTGATCGCCACTGCTGATGGTATTTTACCTTTAAGGCAGAGCCTGATCCATCCATCCAATCCAGCCTCGATCCGATATCCCTGACAATGATATCTTCCAGCGGATTAGCATGATTGGGAGTATTTATGTAATTGTTTGTGAATGAATATGCAAGAACGGGAGGAAGATGCCGGCTTGAAGCTATTATGATGTAACCGGAAGGATTCAGGTCAAAACAATATGCCATAAGCAAACCCTCTTTATCCAATATTTGATGTGACTCGCTTATGGGAATATCATTATGAAGCTGAAGCCATTTTCCGGCAGCTTTCTCTGCCATGGAAAGGCTTATGTCCTGGGCACCGGCATACCTGAAGCAGAATGCTGCCAGTAAACAAATGGTTACGAGGCTGATCTTTTTCATATTTAATTATTTATTGGTTTTACAAGCTTAATAGCTAAAATTGGAAACGGTTTTGTTGCAAATGGTTTTAAAGCTACAATACTTGCATCTGCTTTCATCTTCAGTTTGTGCAAATGGTATATCAGGGTCAACGATCTCCATCAGCAGGCCCATCAGATGATCTTCGAACTCTTCCAGCACCTCTGTGTCGACAGGCCTCCTGTCGGGAGGGTGCATCATCACGGGGCCCCTTCCGGGTGCACGCAGGGAAATGATCCCCGCTTCCAGCTCTGAAACCTCAGTGTGATTCTTGTGAAACAACCATGCATACATCATCAACTGCAATGCCTGGCTGTATTCCGGGTCCGTAAAAAGCACCTCCCATGTTTCGGGTTTTAGCTTAGCTGCCACAACACCCCCGGTCTTGTAATCCAGTATCCTGACCTTTCCCGCTTTGCTGTCGATCCTGTCGATGGTTCCTTTAAAATTAATCTGACTGATGTTGTTTTCACCCTTGATCTGTACGGAAGTACTGAGCCCTTCTTCAAGTGCTGTGACGAACAATTCTTCCCCATCATCAAGCCAGGCGGCTTCCCTGTCAAACAATTGTTTGAGCATGTTCAAGGCTACATTAACGATCAGGTAATTTTTTCCATAGCTTATATCATCCTCATGATAATATTTGCCAAATTGCCTTTTTATCTCAGCGTCTGCTATTTTTTTGAATTGCTGAAAAGATCCTTTATCGAGAGGCCTGTGCAGGTGGCCGCCTATGATCACCCTGAGTGCTTCATGAATAACGATTCCCATTGTTCTGGCATCGATAGTCTCCTCGATATCATCGCTTTCTTCCACCCTGATAAGCCGGCTAAGATAAAATTGAAGGGGGCAGTTGATATAAATATTGAGTGAGCTGGGATGAAATCCTTTCTTTGCCTCTTTCTGCAGCAGGCGCAGTACGCTTTCATCTTTATTAATGACAATGGCAGTGTCCCTGATTCCCGGCTGCGGAGGCATCGAGAGCAGCTTCTCCGTAATGTGGATGCCAGGGTTGTACTTAGGGCCCTCATGCTGCAGCTGGGTGATGAACCGGCTTTTTTCTCCGCCGCCCAATGGCCCGCCCTCTGTATTGTATAAGAGGTAAACATCTCCGGCCCTTTGAAGGAGACGGTAAAAATGATAGGCGAAAACGGTGTTGTTGTGCCTGTATGTTGGCAAGCCAAATTCTTGCTTCATATCGTAAGGAATGAAGGAATTTGGCATTTTGGCTGCCGGTAAAATGCCTTCATTTGCGGAGAGCATGATCACGGTGTCAAAATCGAGTGTGCGGGTTTCGAGCATTCCCATGATCTGAAGGCCTTGCAATGGCTCCCCCCGGAATGCAATTCGCTCCTGTCCGGACAACTGGCGAAAGATCATCTGAAGCGTTCTTAAGGTGTCAATGCTTTTGTATGTTTGAACAAGTTCCTGCAAACGTTGCAGCAAATTGCTGAAACGAAAGAGGTATTCCAGCTCTACTCCTAGGTCATGGCTGCCATCCTTGCGAAGGTCGATAAACTTTTGACGAAAAGTTGTAAGCAATCCTGAAAGTGAAGCCAATACATTCAATGGGCCGGGATCGGAGGGGAACAAGTTGCTGATAGCTGGTTCCGGGATATAAGTTTTCAATATTTCGACTATATCCGTGGCAGGGAAGAATATCCTGTTGCTCTTTCTGATCATGTCCTCCAGGCTGCCGTGAGTTTTTTCGCTGATGTCAGCTGAAAGCATACCGAACCATGGGTGCTTAACAAGATCAAGCAGGTCTTTGCTGTAATATGCCCTTTGCCGGCCTTCCCTCATCTGTGAGAAGCGCTCAGCATTATGATGAATGCTTAAAACAGCATCGAGCAATGAAAAAAGCGGTGTATTTTTAAGGGCAAGGCCCATGGTAACATTAAATTTTCCGGCCTCTTCGGGAATGCTGTTCAGCATTGGCAAAAGCAGGCTCTCATCCGGCAGTACGAGGGCTGTACTGTCGAGTGATCCTTTTTCTTTCAGTTGTTTAAGTAACAGCTCACCGGCATATTTAAGCTGTCCGGTGTTTTTTGGAACACCGATTATATGAACCTCCTTTTGCTGTGCGTAATTATCTTCTTTCCACAAAGGCTCTGTATCACCAAAATCTTTGAAATACCTGCGCAAAAAGGTACCGGCTTCCTGTACGGGATTGTCGGTGTAATACTTGTCAGCATCCCAGTAAACCTCAGCCCGGCCGGTTTTAAGGAGGTGCTTAACGATTTTTTCTTCAGAAGGTGTTAATGCATTGAATCCGGCAAAGATCACTTTTTCCCAAGGCCATGCTTCCGAGCTGTTTTCAATATCTTCGGCTAGTTGCCTGAAAGCGCCACCCTGGTATGCCATGTCTTTTCCGGAGAGCATTTCGTTCAGGCCGTAATAATATTGCTTTAAAGACCTGAAAAAGCGGAGGTATCTCTTTTCAAAATCGCTTAGCGGCCGGCCATCAGGATTCCACATGGCCATGGCTTTGGCATCGCTGAGGTAATTGAATAGTTGTTCCCGCCCGACCAGGTACATGTCGATCTCATTAAAGTCAGAAAGCATCCATGAAGCATAAGGGAAGAATTCCTCAATGCTGCGGGCCTGATCACCTTCGATATCACGATGCAGGGCATAAAGGGTGAACTGGTCTCTCAAGGGGTCTGTAATGGTGAGCCCTGAACAGTGGGCGACAAAATCTTCAATGGAATAAAATTCAGGCAGGAAACTTGTCTTTTTCAGGATCTTCGCAAGGTGATCTTTGATGAAAAGTGCTGCCCGCCTGTTCGGCAGCACGATGCAAATATCACCCAGCCGGTCTCCCCAGTTAGTATAAATGTGTTTCGTAAGCTTCTCGAGAAATGCCGGCATTGGGACAATGTTGTTTTACCGGAATAAAGATAAACAATAAAGATATTCGAAATCTGAAATCTGATTTCAGAAATTCGAATTTCTGACTTCTGCCTTCAATTCTGAATTCTGATTTCAGATTTCTGATATCTGATTTCATCCCACTTCTCCCAGTAGCATCTTCGCCATCTCCAGTCCTTCGGGCTTGCCGGCATCGAGCCATAATCCTTCATCATGCCTGAAGCCTTTGATCATCTGGTCTTTGCATAACCGGAGGTAGGTTTCGATAATACTGAATCTTCCGGTTTCCGTGAACAGGGGGAAGATGTCGGGGCTCATAACATGAATGCCGCTGAATGCCATGGGAGTGAGGCTTTTTTCTGTGTTGCCGGGGATTATCTGTTCTCCTGTGCTCCGGTTTTCCCATCCCTGCATTTGCAAGTCATCGTCGAAAAGAATGTAACGGGAGGTTTTT
>QMPN01000307.1 GCA_003648575.1 Bacteroidota bacterium | reverse complement strand
CTCAGCTACTAGTAACCAGTAACCAGTAACTAGTAACCAGTAACTAGTAACCAGCTACCAGTAACCTCGTCATGAATGGGGCAAGGGTGAATGTCTATAATGATGAAGGGCTAACCCTTCCTTGTTTAAAGCCTAATAAGTTGTCACCCCGAGCGAACCGACCGAAGGGAGCTCATGACCGAAGGGAATAACATAGCCGAGGGGCCTCCTGCCTGGAATGTTTTCCCAAGCCCTCCTTTACTCAAATGCCGCAAAAGTGAACACCACTGGGCCTTTCATCAATTCAATCTCATTTTCCCCGAACAGTAGTAATTTCTTATCGTCAAAATCAATTTCCATCTAATATGGAAAGGATATAAATAAATTTCCGTGAGAATTGAATTATGTCTATTTTTACCGAGATAAAAATAATTCATATGAAAATTCTCAAGAATCTGACACTCGTATCTATCATTATCTTGTTGGTGGCAGGATGTCACAAAGACCCGCCAAAGACCTATGATGATACTGACATGACCGTCACTTATTATAATACGGAATTTACCTTTTCGTCATACAATACCTTTGTAATGCCGGATTCAGCACTGCTGAAAACAAATTACCTTACCGAAAGTCAGGTGACAGATTTTTATAAGAAAGATGGTTCATCTGATCAGGCTCTTGAACTTCTGAGAAGTCGTTTTCTGGAACTTGGATACACCCAGGTGGATTCTATTCATGAATCAGACTTTATTGCTGTTCCTACCCTAACAATGATGAAATCTGATGAAACAGTTATCTATAATCCCGGTTGGTGGTGGGGCTATCCCGGTTATGGCTGGGGCTGGGGATACTATAAGAGTACGAATTACTACTATGGCTGGTATCCTGTCTATCCCTGGTATCCAACAGGTGTTCCGGTTACCGTTTCGACCTATGTTGGAACTGTCATTTACGAAATGCTTGATGCTGCCTCATATCTGGAAGTAGTTGAATGGAATGAGGCCAATCCTGATCCGCCTGCCGGTGCTGAATCTCCGGTGCTGAAGATCAGGTGGCAGGCCCAGATTGAGGGTTATTCTACAGATGATGGCTCATACAATCAGGAAAGGGCTGTTCGGGGAACAGACGAAGCCTTTGCCCAATCCCCTTATCTCATTAAATAATTATTTTTTAGGAAATCTATCATGAAAAAGACAATTATAATATCCCTTATATTTCTTGCCTCAGCAGGAACTGCCTTTTCTCAGACGATCTGGTCGTTGAGCTACGAACCGGCCACTCCTGTAGGTGAAATGCGTGACTTTATAAGTGAGTCTACCCTTGTTGGGTTAAACTTCAGCGCCGGCTGGTATATAAACAGTAGGATCAGTGTCGGCGGATCAATTCAATGGACGGAATTTTATGAAAAAAATGAGCGCCATACCTGGTATTTTGATGGCGGGGCAGTTACTGCCAATGCCTGGAAGGAGTTTTACATCTGGTCTTTTTATGCAAATGCAAAATATCATTTCAAAGATGTAGAGGAAGAAGGCAGATTTGTTCCCTATGTCGGTATGAGCATCGGTACCATGTATATTAACCAGAATGCCCAGGTGGGCACCTACGAGTTTAAGGAGAAATCCTGGCGCTTTGCCTTTGCTCCTGAAGTTGGAGCACGCATCCCAATGGGACTTGAACAATCATGGGGTTTCAATTTCCTGATTCGTTACCAGATGAGTATATACGAAAAGAATGATATAAATATCCTGCAGTTTCTGAACTATAGCGTTGGTGTTTACTGGAAAATGTGGCCGCGAGGAGAAAGATATTAGAAGTGAATAGTGCCTGGTGCCTAACGCCTAAGGCCTAACGCCAGGGTGTTAAATAGAGATTAGGGTTAAGACCCAGATAGACAGTTAGATAGTGACCAGTTCAATAGCAATCAATATCCATGCTATGCGGTTCTTTGCATACCTGATAAGCCATATCGCACTTACAAAAGCAATGATTTGTAGTACAACAGATAATATGAGCGCAATGAATGTAATCATGATATAACAAACAAAAACACTACAAAGTTCGGGGTTCTAACCACAATTTCCATGTCTACACAGTGATATAGGTATAGATACCCGTTTTTTTACCTGTATTTCTTGCTTATAAGCAGGTACTACCATATATTTGCGCTTGGTTAGCAGAATACTACCTGGGCAAATAAACAAGCTGTACATCTTTCTAAGGTCTTTTGAAACCTCAAATTCTAATTCATTATGAAAAAGAAAGACCTATTTCTTATTGTGCTGTTTCTGTTCTCGAATATAGCAGTGCAATCACAAGTAACCATTAATGACAATGGCAGTACAACAATTGATGAAAGTGCAGTCCTTGACATTTCATCAGATGATAAAGGTTTATTAATACCTCGTATGGTAATTAATGATCTGGATTCAGACATGAGCCCTGTTGAGAATCCCGCTGAAGGATTATTGATCTTTAATACCGGATCGGTCGCTGCTCCTGCAGGTTTTTATGCCTGGGATGGCAGTGAATGGGTTATGATTATGAGTTCTAAAAACCCACAGGTGATGGGCTCATTTGACTCGGAAGCCGGAGAGTTGTATGAAGATAATACAAATGGCACACCATCAATGATTTCATTGGATCAAGGTGATGTTTATTACGGATGGGTCACCGCCGTTCAAAGTGTTGTATTGGGATCTGTAACAACAAATACGGCCAATGCCACTGCTGATCAGATCATTGTGGGCGAAGATGGTGTATATGAAGTTATATTAACCATTTCCCAGCAAGAACATAGCTCAAATGGTCATGGTGAAATTATAATTATATCAGTTTTTAAAACGCCGAATGGAGGTTCATCTGTTGCGACACATATTAAATTTCGGAGCGATGAATCTTATGAACGCTCCGCAAATGGGAGTTCGCAAGGTTTACTGCCGCTAAATGCAGGAGATGCTGTGGATGTGCGTTTTATTTCTGACGAAAATGATACAGAACTTGACTTGTACCATATCAGTCTTACAGTAAAGAAAATTGGAGATTTATAACCAAACTTATTGGTCTATTATAATAAAAGCAAACGCAGACCTATAAATCAAAAAGCAACTAAATAATTACGACAATGTTGAGAAGCGGACTATTTATAATTATCATCTTTCTATTACACACCTTACCCACACAGGCGCAGGTAGCTGTTAATTTACATGGTGATCAACCTGATGGCAGTGCCATGATGGATATTCAATCTACTGATAAAGGTTTGTTGGTCCCCAGGATGGTGATCACTGATGTTGACTCCGATCAAACGCCGGTTGAAAACCCTGCTGAAGGATTGATGATCTTTAATACCGGCAGCACAGACGAGATTCCAACAGGCTTCTATTATTGGGCAGGAGAGAAGTGGAATGGCGTTACCACAGGAGAATCGATATTTACAACCAATCAGCAAATGCAAATGTTTGAGGCTGCAGAGTTGTACGAGGATAACCCTATTAGTTCTCCAAGCTCGATTAGTTTAAACAATTCCAACACTTATTATGGATGGGTTGAAGCTATGGAAGGGGAAACATTTGGGACCACAACTACGGATCTTGAGAATCTGGTAGCTGATAAAATTATCGTTGGCCAGGATGGATTATACAAAATAGAATTGTGTGCTTCTTTTTCCGGGTCTAATAATGCCCAGATTGAAACCGTTGTTTTTCATACACCCGTATCAACAGGAGTGGCAAGTAAAACCAGAGTCCGGTTTCTAAGAAAACTTGCTTCTGCCGGAGATATTGGCACAGGATCAGCGAATGGATTGATCCGATTGTATGAAGGAGATGCGCTTGATGTTAGATTTAGCCCAACCAGTTGGGGTGAAGACCTTGAAATCTATAACCTGAACTTCATTGTGAACAAAGTCGGGGAATAGTAAAATCTCAATCTAAAACATCCAGCAACCAGCATCCAGCAACCAGCAACCAGCAACCAGCAACCAGCAACCAGCAACCAGTATCCAGCCTCTTTACAGCCCTTTCTTACAAATAATCTGTGCCAGTTCCTTGCCGCCTTTGGCATAGGCCTCACCAATACGGTATTCGGTGTCGAAATCACCGCCAAAAGATCCGCGGCCGGGTACCTTGTCCATATCAAGCTGTGTGATCACATTTGATGGATCCTCGGTCTTCACCAGAAAAACTTCAACATTAATGGAAGCATTTTTACTTGAGATGCCAATATTATATCCCGGCTCCAGGAAAGTAGTTTTCAGAATAAGTGTGTATTCTGCACTAG
>QMPN01000306.1 GCA_003648575.1 Bacteroidota bacterium | reverse complement strand
GGGGGAAGGGGGTTAAGGGGGTGAGGTGCTTTATTCGTTTCTCTATCTTTACCCCTCAATAAACAATATCTCCATGAAAAAATTGGCAATCCTTTTCTTCATTGTGCTCATACAACAAACAACTTTTTCCCAACCCGACAGCCTTATCGTTCAAACCTTCAGCTGGGATGACCCAAGCCCGGAAGGCTGGAGTGCCCCATACCGAGGAGTATTTGACTTTCCTAATGACGATCGCAGCTGGGAAAAGATACTGATGGTGCGCAGCCTGAAATGTGATTCTGCTACCAAAGGTGATACGTATCCATGTGGCGAATGGGATTATCATACCCATACCGTAATATATATGCCATATAAGGATACAGTGGAAGCTTTTGAGCTGGGGAGCTTCATTACGCCTTATGGAAAACGCCTGAAAATGGGAGAAGAAAACGGCTGGACATGGATTTATGATGTAACGGATTATGCACCACTGCTAAGAGGGAAAGTTGATCTGAAATCAGGAAATAACCAGGAGTTGCTGGATATGAAATTTATATTTATCGAAGGAATCCCGCCCCGGGATGTGATGTCTGTGGAGAACCTATATCCCTGGGGGCTCTATAAATATGGCGACCTGGCTGATGATTCAGTATTGAAGGCCCGGAAGATGGTTTTGTGCCCTGACGCAAGTGCTTTTATGCTAAGAGCACGTATATCCGGTCATGGTCATAATGGGCCGCGCAACTGCTGTGAGTGGGACAGCAAAACCCATACATATTTTATTAATGAATGGGATCATTTTCGCTGGAATGTATGGACTGATTGCGGATTTAACGCCATCTACCCCCAGGGAGGCACCTGGCCTTTCGACAGGGCCGGATGGTGCCCCGGAACAAAGGTTGATGAGCATGATTTTGAGCTGACGCCTTTTGTACATCCAGGTGATTCGGTAAGCATCGACTATGGCATAGAAATGTACAAGGATAATGGTGAGAAGGATGGCGAATACCGGATGTCGCATCAGCTATTTACTTATGGTCCGCCAAATTTTTATCTGGATGCCGCAATTGAAGACATTATTGCGCCCAGTAGCAAGGACAGTTACAGCCGTATAAACCCCATTTGCAGCAATCCTGTTGTGGTGATCAGGAATATGGGCAAGGTCCCATTAAAGACTGTCACGATCAGGTATGGCTTAAAAGATGAGCCCGGGTTTGTGTTCGAATGGCATGGTAAGCTGGAATTCCTGGAAAAAGAAGAAGTTGTCCTTCCGGCCCCCGATTGGAGAGACCATGAAAAAAGTCTCATTTTTGAAGTTCAGCTACTCGATCCGAACATGGAAAGGGATGAGCGCCCCAAAAATAATTTTCTGAGCTCCACCGTGCTTCCTCCGGAAGTATTGCCAAACAAATTTATCCTCTATATAGAGCCCAACAACCTGGGCCGTGAACGAGATAATGAATATATGCTAACCGATGATTGTGGAAGCGTGGTTTATCGGAGGGAAGAGTTTGCCTCTGATACCTTGTTCCGGGATGAAATTGAACTCTTGCCGGGATGTTATGAATTTCGCCTTACCGACAAAGTTGAGGATGGTATGAACCGCCACTGGTGGAATTACTATGAAAATCCCGATATGATAGGCAAGAACGGGAAGGTGGAGATCCAGGATCTTGAAGGAAACGTGATCCGTAAATTTCCCTATGATTTCGGGCAGGAGATACTCTACCGCTTTGCGGTAAAGAGTGAATAGTGCCTAATTAAAATGGAAAGTGGATAAGTGGTAATTAGCCTTTTATCCGGTCGCTAATTATGCTGCCAATTTCATCAATTGCAATGCGATCCTGTTTCATGCTGTCGCGTTCCCGGATGGTAACCGTATTATCTTCCAGGGTTTGATGATCGACGGTGATGCAATAAGGTGTTCCGATGGCATCCTGCCGGCGGTAGCGTCGTCCGATGGCGTCTTTCTCGTCGTACTGGCACATGAAATCCATCTTTAGCGTATCCATGATCTCCCGTGCCTTATCAGGCATACCGTCTTTTTTCACAAGAGGTAAAATGGCGGCTTTTATGGGGGCAAGCACAGGAGGGAGCTTCATTACCAGGCGCTCTGACCCGTCTTCCAGTTTTTCTTCAGTGTATGAATTACTGAGAACAGCCAGGAAGGTCCTGTCGAGGCCAATCGAAGTTTCTACAACATAAGGCACATAGTTCTGATTCGATTCCGGATCAAAATATTGCAGCTTCTTGCCTGAATACTCCATATGTGCCTTCAGGTCGAAATCAGTACGTGAATGTATGCCCTCCAGCTCTTTAAAACCAATAGGGAAATCAAATTCTATGTCGGTTGCAGCATTGGCATAATGGGCCAGCTTGTCGTGGTCGTGAAAACGGAATTTTTCTGCAGGGATGCCCATGGACAGATGCCATTTCATGCGCTGTTCTTTCCAGTATTCAAACCACTTGAGTTCTTCACCCGGTTTTACGAAGAATTGCATCTCCATTTGCTCAAACTCCCGCATGCGGAAGATAAATTGCCGGGCTACGATCTCATTCCGGAATGCTTTTCCTATCTGTGCTATACCGAAAGGTACTTTCATCCTGCCTGATTTCATCACATTCAGGAAATTCACAAAGATGCCCTGAGCCGTTTCCGGGCGCAGAAAAATTTCGTTGGCTCCTTCCGAAAGTGATCCCATCCGGGTAGCAAACATAAGGTTGAACTGCCTGACATCGGTCCAGTTCCTGGAACCACTGACCGGGCACGCAATTTCAAGATCTTCGATCAGGGTTTTAATATCTGAAAGGTCGTCGCCATCCATCACTGTGTAAAGGCGTTTTTTTATGTCCTCGATCTTTTCCTTATAGCCCATCACCCTTGGATTGGTGCTGATGAATTGGGCTTCATCAAAGCTGTCGCCAAAACGTTTAGCGGCTTTGCTAACTTCTTTTGTGATCTTGGCTTCGATCTTGGCGATATAGTCTTCAACAAGTACATCGGCGCGATAGCGCTTCTTGGAATCCTTATTGTCGATCATGGGATCATTAAAGGCATCAACATGGCCGGAAGCTTTCCAGATAGTTGGATGCATGAAGATGGCCGAATCAAGGCCAACGATATTCTCATGCTGCTGAACCATGGCCTTCCACCAATACGCCTTAATGTTGTTTTTAAGCTCTACGCCATATTGCCCGTAGTCATAAACGGCACTTAAGCCGTCATAAATTTCACTTGAAGGAAATACAAACCCATACTCCTTTGCATGGGAGATCACTTTTTTGAAAAAATCCTCATTATTTGCCATGCTGCAAAAATAGTAATTCGTACAAAGTATCAGGTACAAAGTGTCAGGAAACTACTTATTGTTGTAATCGGTCATGGTTTGATCGACTCCCTTTACAATAAAGCTCTTCACCATTTCAAGGGCGGATTTAATTTTGGGAATCATGACTTTTTCTTCATCGCCGGTCCATTTCCCCAGGACGTAATCAGATTGATATCCGCGGGCGAAATCACTTCCGATGCCAATCCTGAGTCGTGGGAATAGTTCCGTACCCAGGGTGAGAATAATATTTTCAAGGCCGTTATGGCCTCCGTCACCACCTTTTTTGCGCATACGCAGGGTTCCCAGGGGAAGAGCGATGTCGTCTGTGATAATGAGGGTTCTTTCGACAGGAATATTTTCTTTCTCCATCCAGTACCTGACTGCTTTCCCGCTCAGGTTCATATATGTGGATGGTTTCGCGATCACCAGGATCTTGCCCCGGTACCTGATCTTTGTAACGGATGCATATCGCTCGGATTTGTAGGTGGCTTCGGCTTCCTGTGCCAGGGCATTGGCAATAATGAAGCCGATATTATGCCGGGTGTTGGCATATTCATCACCGATATTTCCAAGTCCACAGATCAGGTATTTCATGTTGTAAAGATAAGAAAGAGTACAAGGTACAAAGTATTAAGTATTAAGATAAATTTTCCATCGTCGTAGTACTTAGTACCTGTTACCTAATACAATAAAAGCCGACAATTGCCGGCTTTTATTATATGGTTGTCTGCGTTTATTTGGCAGGGGCATTGCCACCTTCGGCTGGTTTGTCACCACCCTTAGGTGCATCTTCAGCACCTTCAGCGCCTTCAGCACCTTCAGCACCTTCTTCGCCTTCTTCACCTTCTTCTTCTTCTTCTTCCTCTTCTTCAACAGCTATACGGGTTACCCTTACAGAGATGATCAGGTTATCCGGACTGTCAAGGAATTTAATTTTATCAACTTTCATGTCGCGGATCAT
>QMPN01000305.1 GCA_003648575.1 Bacteroidota bacterium | reverse complement strand
ACTGCAATCACACTCTTCTTAAACATTTCATGTGCTGAAGACTCTTCAGATGCTACAAACCGGCTCCCTATCTGTACCCCTTCAGCCCCCAGTGCCATTGCTGCCATCATCCCCCTGCCTGTTGCAATGCCACCGGCAGCAATCAAAGGCAATTTTATAGCTTCCCTGACCATGGGTATGAGTGTCATCGTAGTTGTTTCCTCCGGTCCGTTATGCCCTCCGGCCTCGAAGCCTTCAGCTACTACGGCATCCACACCGGCTTCCTCGCATTTCATGGCAAACTTAACATTGGCAATTACATGTGCGACCTTAATTCCGTGATCATGAAAATATTGGGTCCATTTTTTTGGATTGCCGGCAGAAGTAAATACGATCCTGATACCTTCTTCAATCACGACATCAACGATCTCATCCATCTGTGGATATATCAGCGGAAGGTTTACGCCAAAAGGCTTGCTGGTGGCAGCTTTGCATTTCCTGATATGCTCACGGAGAATTTCAGGGTACATCGAGCCGGCTCCGATAAGCCCAAGCCCACCGGCATTGCTCACTGCGGAAGCCAGTTCCCAACCACTGCACCATATCATGCCTGCCTGGATAATGGGATATCTGATGCCAAATAACTCTGATATTTTGTTCATGGCTTAGTTCAATATTAAAATGATACTGGATACTGGATACTGGATACTGGATGCTGGATACTGGATGCTGGATCACATTACCTTCAGCATGGCAGCAACGATGTTATCTGCCCCGTCGGCGATTTGAAGAATATTGGCATCCAGCATATAGCATGGTGTTGAAAAGAGGTTCAGGTTATCATCATAAACAACATCCCCATGGGTAGTGTTGATATGTGTCCCTCCCATTTTCTCAATGGCTTCAATGGTCCCCGGATCCTGACCGATGGTAACGGTAGCATCACTGAAGATCTTTGCTATCATGGCCGGCGCAATGCACAGTGCACCGATAGGCTTCCCGCTATTATTGGTTTCCTTCACAACTCTGACCACTTCCTCATTTACTTCGGCATCGGCTCCGTGAAATGCAATTGTTGAAAGGTTCTTGGCCACACCAAAGCCACCCGGGAATATCAGGCCGTCATAAACATTCGCATCATATTCTTTCAGATCCTTGATAACTCCCCTGGCGATCCTTGCTGATTCTATCAGCACATTTCTTGATTCCTGCATTTCTTCGCCCGTGATATGGTTGATCACATGATATTGGGGAATGTCGGGGGCAAATATGTCATATGAAGCCCCATTTTTCATTATGGCATATAAGGTAAGCGTGGCCTCATGTATCTCGGCCCCATCAAATACGCCATTTCCTGAAAGCACTACAGCAAACTTTTTCATATCCTGTTAATTTGATGATTTACAAAAGGCTTGCCAACCCTAATAAGGTTGGCAAGCCTTTTAAGCTTTCTTATATATGATGGCAACAACAGTAACATCGTCACCGCCCATATTAATTGCCATTCCGTAAGGCTTATCAGCCTTTATTTCTATTTGAGCATCTCCTGCATTACCGGTCAGCTGTTCCCACATGGTCACCGCCATGTGCACACCGGTTCCTCCTGTCGGGTGTCCCCAGCCAATCAGTCCACCGGTAGTGTTCATCGGGATCATGCCATCACGGGCGGTATTACCTTCTGCAACAAATTTAGCACCTTCACCGGGTTTGGCAAAGCCAAGAGCTTCAGTACCCAACACACCGGCAATGGAAAAGCAATCATGTGTTTCAACGGTGCCAAGGTCATCGATGGTAATACCGGCCGAATCCATAGCTTCACGTGCAGTTTCCTTAATACAAGTTAGTTCTACAGGATCGGGTGGGTCTTCTGTGAGGTTCCTGACCTTATGTCCAAAGGCTATCACTTCAACAGCCTGATCTTTAGGGATACCGATCCTCTCCAGTCCTTCCTCGGAAACAAGGGCTACTGTTGAAGCACCATCCGATACCTTTGAGCAATCCAAAACATTCAGATTGTCGACAAAAGCAGCTCCATTGGGTTTAAATTTCTTATACAGGGCATCCAGATCGGGCACATTGTTTTCATATTCCTGTGCTGTAGGACACAGTCTGGCATTTTCAATAGCATTCCTGAACCAACGGCCCATGCCTTCCCTTGCATAATCGTAGCCATATTTTTCATAATATGCTCCTGCCCGGTCGCTGAATTGTCCGGGGAAGAAGAATGCATGTCCGTTTTTACGTTTGCCAAACCAGCCTGCACCGGCCAGCACATCAGCACCATAAATGGCTTTCATGGTATTCTGTACCTCAACTCCCATTGTCAGCACTACATCTGCTGAGCCCGACATTATACTTTTGATGGCTGTAACAAGGGCGAGTCCGCCTGATGCACAGGCACCTTCAACCCTGATGGCAGGCTTATATTGCAACTTTTCATCAATCATGGGGAAAAAGCCGCCAAGATGAGCCTGCTTATTGAAGCGGGCAGCCATAAAATTGCCAACAACACATTCATCAACATTATCTGCACCACCGATCTTTTCAAGAGTTTTTCGTCCGGCCTCTTTAACATAATGTTCAATTCCCGGCCTGGGCTTTTTCGGGTGAAACTCACTTCTGCCGGTACCCATGGAGATGGTATTATACCCGGCAACCATATATATCTTTTTATTGAGCTTTGTCATAATTCAAATTTTTCCGGTGATTATTCAAAATAATTATTAATAGGTCCGTAGGAATGGAAGAAACCTGTAAGCAATACGGTGTTGACATCCTCTTTGCTATGGGCAACATTATCAGCTACCAGGCCTTCGCCGATAGCATTAGACCTCCGGCCATAAACAACAGCGAGCTTAGCTCCCAGGGTATCAAGTGCTTTCATATCATTGTAAAACTTCAGCAACACTTCATCCTTATTTTTCATTCGGACCACTTTCTTCCAAACGATACCTGCATCCGGAGTAGTTCCAATCCTTTCATCAATATGGGAGAATGTATCAAAGCCGACATACTTGTTTGTTTCAGGATCGATAACGGCCACCGGCTTTCCTTTTTCATACTTCAGGAAGCCATCTTTCTGAGATCCGTTTGAATGCTGTCCTCCCTTAACACCATCAGCAAAAAGCTTATCAAGCAGCGGGCTATACAGGTCTTCATCATCAAGGAATGGGTTCATCACTCCCATTATGAACCTGACCACATCAATTCCCACATAATCGACCAACTGGAAAATCCCCATTGGCCTTACCAGGAAATCCTGTGACACTTTATTAACTATGTATATAGCTTCCGGCATCGAAAATTCAGCAGAAAGCTTTTCTGCTTCTGTAATCCCATGAAGCGCATCCCTCATAAAATGGCCATTGCCGATAAAGCCGGCAAAATCGTTAGAGGGAACGACCACCTTGCGCAGGTTTTTTGCAAATTCATGTGCAAATTCCTTTGCTTCAGGCAGGGTTTTATCTGTCCAGATCAATTCAACCAATTTCTGTATAGCAGGTGGGTTATAGAAATGAAAACCTATTACTCGGCCGTTCAGATCAGCTTCATCATCAAGGATGTTGATCGGCACTGAAGATGTATTAGTAAAAAACCATGGTTTATGATCATTATTGGCATCAATTTCCTTAAAGATCTTTACTTTCAGATCTTTATTCTCATTCACGGCCTCGAAGATCAGGTTTGATTCGTATGCTGCTTCCAGCCTGGAAGTAGGGCGAATTACAGAGATCACATCAACAATGTACTCTTCGATGATATCTGAATTTTCGATCAGGTCCTGACGGTCATGATACAGCTTGCGTAGCACAACAGTTTTCTTTTCGGCAATTTTCAGCACCTGCGCCCTGAGATATTTCACCAGTCCTGCCAGTCCTTCATCGGAAAGGTCCATGGCATTCAGAACAAATGTTTTGTCTTTATTCTCCGGTTTCAACATCAGGTCTGCCATTTCAACTGCCGTGAGCAAGAGGATACCACTCCCCATCTTCCCGGCTGCTCCCAGCACAGTTACATTTTGTAATCTTTCTTCGTATGTCATAGTATTTTCAATATTTAATTGTATGGTTTACTAATATAAGTTTGGAGTGACTAAAGTGAGCTAAAGTGACTAAAGTTTGTAAAAGGCACTTTAGGCACTTAAATCACCACTCCGGCTTTCTTTTCTCCAGGAAGGCTTTCATCCCGGTTTCCCCTTCATCTTTGAATAGGGTGCCGAACATATCTGCTTCCAGCTTCGAGCCTTCGTCAAAACTTTCCGCCATTCCTTGCCGGACTACTTTCTTTATCAGTTTT
>QMPN01000304.1 GCA_003648575.1 Bacteroidota bacterium | reverse complement strand
GGCATGGCCAATGTCATGGGCGGCATGGTAATTCAAGATGCGATCGTACTTATCCCCTATAAATTCATAGTTTTCCGATGCAAATCCCGAAACGCCATAGATCTCAAGCAGGTATTCCTGTTTAATATATGAGTCCAGATCTTTGTTGAACCATGCGGTGAAATATTTAAGAAATTTGAGATATGACTCCGAAGGGATCATGACCTTGATTTGCTCCACAAAAGCATCTTCCTGTGACTTCACCAACTCGGAAGTAAGTAATCCATTCATTACTCCTAATTCGAGCGGCTTTCCTTCGATATATAATTCCCACAATCCGAAATCATTCTTCCTGAGCCAGCTTCCTTCACAACGATAATAATCCTCATCAACTTTTACCCTCTCAAAGCCCAATTCATCCGGATGTAATTCTGTTGGCGGAGCAATCCGGGTTACGATCTTGAAATACACAATAAAGACCAGCAGGAGCAGCAAAATGGCAACCAGCACATACAACCATATCTTCCGCTTTCTTTTCTTAGCCATTAGCGATCTTGTTTGTGAGATATTTCAATCCCAATAATTCCGAACATGTAATCACGGCCCCGGCAGTCACCCCCATCATGCCATGCAGATTCAGGTTTTGTCCTGTGAAATAAAGGTTGCTGATCTTTGTTTTTGGCAAGATGATGGATCGAATAGGATCATTGCAATCTTTCATGATGCCATAGGCAGAGCCCCGGTGTGTTGCCGTATAATCCTGAAATGTAAGCGGGGTGGAGGAGTAGGTCTTTACTATTTTACTGCGAATACCGGGAAAGCGTTTTTCTATCGCAACAAGCAGGCGTTCCGTTTTTTCGGCTTTGAATTCTTTATAGTCTTCACCTCTTTGGTTGATCTGGGTGCCCTGCCATTTACTTACTTCTTCAAACTTCATATCGGCAATGATGGTGAATGACTCAGCATATTTATCCGATGATGAGCTTGCAGGGGTATAGAAGTAATAATTATTTGGCCAGCTTTCCTGATCGTAATCTGTATTCAGAATACCCTCATTCTGATAATGGAAATAATTTTTATTCAAATATGGAAAGGCATCTTTTTGTAATACTGCATAAAGTGAAAATGCCCCCCAGGTATTTTCCAGCCCTGTGATGCGGTTGCGATAGAATTTTCGGAGTTTTCCCTCTTCAATCATTTTAAATGTGCTGACGGGATGTACATTTGAAATAAAATGATTTCCCGATATCCTTTCTCCATTCTCAAGCATGACAGCTTCCACCTGCTGCTGCTCCACGATGATCTCTTTTACCCTGTGTGATGGAAGTACGCTTCCACCAAAGCTTTCGATGCCCTCTGCCAGGCGGTCAGCGATCTGCTGGCTTCCGTCAACGGGTCTCCAGCAACTGCTGATCAGAGAATCCCGCATACATGCATGAACATACAGGGGGGTGCTTTTCGCATGCCCGGGATATAGGGATATACCCCCCGCCAGTACATTCTTTAATCGTTCATTTTGGCTTAATGCATCCAGAAATCCGAATGCACATTTTTCAAGGGTAGATACTGGAATATGAAAAGATTCAACACCCCCGGGCTTATACATGGGGAAATCATCCGTTACGGCTTTTATGCCGGCAATGTATTGCTTGATGGCTGCCTTCTCTTCAGGAAAATGCTGCAATAAGCCCCCGGCAAATTTATCATACCCCTGTGAAAGGCCATATTCCTGATCGTCACCTTCAAAGCTTATAGTATCGAATCCATCAATATCCAGTTTTCTTAATTTCAGTTTATCCGCTATACCAAAATACTTCAGGTATTTATGGAGGTATTCTCCATCCCCCATGCTGCCAAAATAATGCATGCCGGTATCGAATACAACTCCGTCGCGGCTAAAACATTGAAGGTTTCCCCCCATTTTGTGATGTTGCTCGAGCACACATACGCTCATGCCCTCTTTGCTGAGGATCAGGCCGCATTCCAGCCCGCCAAGGCCGCCCCCTATAATTACAACATCGTATTTATGCATGTCTTTTCCTTAAGATGTAAACCAGGTTGGAAGTCAGATTCGTATCATTGATGACCTGAACATCTAAATCTAATTCACGGAACACTTCCAGGTAAAAATCCGTTGGTCTAAAGTACAACTTATAATCCTTCGAAGGTGTTTTGTTGAAGCCGATCCGTGTCGACATGAACTCCGAGAGTTTGGTCCCGAGGTGCTTCTTGCGCATGGCAGCATCTGCATCACGAATGATTATGACTCCACCCTCATTGAGCTTCCTTGCGCAGCTGGTGATTAGCTTTATTTGTTCCTGATCAGGCATATAGTGGAGTACATCAGCAAGGATAAAAGCATCGCTATATTCCGGATCCAGTTTTGTTGCATCTGCCGTGATAAAATCAGCATTTTTATTGTTCAGGGCGCAATGTAAGGCTGTATCAATTTTATCGGGATCGTAGTCGTATCCGATTATACGGCGGCCGGGAGCCATAAGCTGAAGCATATATGCCATAAATCCATAACCACATCCTATGTCGGTGATCAGTCCTTTTTCCGGAAGCTGGTCATGGAATAAGCTGTAATGCTTCTCCATACGAATCTTGGTCTTCATATACCATTCGAGCACCGGACCACGGTAAAGGTAATTCCTAACCACTTTCTTGCGGAAAAATGCAGGTGTTTCAAACTGCTTCCTTATCACCGCATATTCCTCTTTCATGTATTGCCTGACAGATTTAGATGTGGCAAGCAAGGTATCTTTAATGAGCGGACTGTCCTGCCTGATCCTGGGCAGGGTGGTCATGCTCACAGGCGAAGTTTTCAGGAAAGGCTCGAATTTAGGCATGGCATTCCCCGATCCATATGAGATTACAGGAATGATATCCAGATCAAGCTCCCTGGCAATATGAAAGGCACCCTGGTGAAAGCGTGTAATCTCCAGGTTTTGAGAGCGAGTGCCCTCGGGAAAGACAAAAATGGAATTTCCTGCCCGAACCACATCCCTCATCTGATCCATAACGGGATCCAGGCCTTCATCGACAGACAGAAAGTCAATATACTTTACAAACCAGCCAAAGAACATGCTCTTCTGTACCCATGTATGGGTAAGCAGTATCATCCTGTGGTTTTGAAGGATGTTGACCACAGTATCGAGATGCGACTGATGATTACAGATGATCACTGCCGGTTCACGGGAATCATTTTTATACTTGTTCCTGATGATTATACGGATATTGACCGAACCAAACGCAATTATCCAGCATGCTGCTGAGAGCATGCGGTGTGCGATGCGTTTCTTCCTGACAGTCTTTATGGGGACCAGGTACTTCAGGATAAGAGCGGATATATTCAATACACTAACTCCGGTCAGAAAGATCAGGAAGGTATTAATAGAGAAAATAAAGTCCTTGAAGGTTACGGGCCATTTCCTGGTGCGGCCTTCATGTTTTATCAGAAAATTAAACAGCCTGGGTAGCAGCACATAGGTGATCAATATCACGGAGAATATGCCGATAATGGCTGAAATGGCAATGGATTGAAGGGCCGGGTGTTTAGCAAAGATCAGTACCCCGATCCCCACGATAGTTGTAATCCCACTTAATAATATGGAGGTTTTATAGGAGGTCAGCTTTTCCCTACCATATTGGTATTCCTGCAGCAGCCCACGCATGCAGAAAATAGCATAATCAATCCCCAGGCCGAAAATAAAAGTGGAGATGATGATATTGAAAATATTGAACCGAATTCCCAGCAAGCCCATAAGGCCCAGCGTAAACACCCAGCTGATCAGGAGCGGAATAAATGTGATAATGCCGAGTTCTATCCGTCCGAAAGACAGTGTGAGAATCAGAAATACTACGAGAAGAGAGATAATGATCAGGGTGTTAAAATCGTCTTTCAAGCCCTCCATAAAGGAAGAGGTGAGGGATTGCCTGTCGAACACTACAATGTTTTCTTTCCCCTCGAAAGCCTCATAAACCACAGCCTTATCTTCTGCCTTTACCTTGAGCACTGCGGTGATCATGTACAGGCTGTCGGCATCGGTGATAAATTCATCCAGAAAAGCTTCGCGGAGCGGGTCAAGGTCTGCAGTATTTATTTCACGCCTGAATGCAAGCAGTTCATAAAAACTTGCAAAGGTATTTTCCCTGAATTTGTATATGGCTGCCTGCTTATCGATAGCTGTACTAACATCTGTGATCTTTTGATCATCCCAGAACAAATGCCAGGTGCTTAGCTTTTCTTTCCTGCTTTCTGCTGACGGATAAAATGTATGCACAGAGGTATATGAATG
>QMPN01000303.1 GCA_003648575.1 Bacteroidota bacterium | reverse complement strand
TAACCAATAAGTTATGATAATTGCTTGAAGTAATAGTTTAGCACCAGGTGATGCTTGTGCTTCTAAAGACTAAATTTAATGTAAAAAATAGATAGTCAGGAATATGTGAGTATATTTGATCCTCAGTGAGTCTGTTTACAATTGTAACAAAATATTTGGTTAAGCATGTAAATTGTTTTCTTTGTACATTTGTAAATTATCATCTAATCTGTTTCAAGTTTGTAAACAATGATCGATCGGATTTCTCAGCTTATAAAAACAATGAAATTATCGGCTTCTCAGTTCGCTGATGAGATTGGTGTTCAGCGGTCGAGTGTATCACATGTATTGTCGGGAAGGAATAAGCCAAGCCTGGATTTTGTTACCAAAATAATGATGGCGTATCCTGAGCTGAATGCCGACTGGTTGCTGACCGGCAAGGGTATGATGCATTCTGATGAATCTTTTCCGCAATTGGATACTGAACTACCTACCGGCAATCAGTTGAGCATGGAAATGGAGGATGAGGTTTCGCAGGAAGTGCAGAAAGCAGACTTGCTCAAAACGATAGAAAAGAAAAAAGCCGGTAGCAAAAAACTTGCAACCGGCCAAAAGACTATAGAAAGGATCGTTTTATTCTATAAAGACGGCACTTTCTTAGATTTTACACCCGGGGGTGATTAAAACCGTTCTGTAGCTGAGAAGAAGAAGTTCCCTTCGATCCCTGCATTTTCATCACTGTCTGAACCATGTACCGCATTTTCACCTAAAGAAGTGCCATAGAGCTTACGTATGGTGCCTTCTGCAGCTTCTTCAGGGTTAGTAGCTCCAATGAAGTTTCTCCATGCTTCAACAGCGCTTTCCTTTTCGAGGATAGCTGCAACAATAGGGCCGGATGACATAAAATCGGTCAATTCACCATAAAATGGCCTTTCTGCATGTACTGCGTAAAATGCTTTGGCCTGTTCCAGACTGAGCCTGGTGTATTTCATCGCTTTGATCTTGAAACCACCTGCTGCAATTTTAGCCATAATAGGGCCGATATAGCCTTTACGAACAGCAGTTGGCTTGATCATGATCAGTGTTTTATTTCCACTCATAATATGCTTGTTTTAAATAATTGAAATGATGTGCAAAAATAATAATATATACAGTTCGTTAGGTAAAGGAATCACTCTTTTGATTAATTTTGTAAGCGAAACCTCTATTTAGAATTATTATCCTTTGAAAATCAATAATATATCAGAATTGCAAGCCATGCTGGAAAGCAGCACTAATATTGTGGTGACCACCCATACCAACCCGGATGGGGACGCCATCGGCTCTTCCCTGGCACTTTTTCACTTCCTGAAAGACAGTGGAAAGAATGTTAATGTGGTGGTTCCCAATAAATATCCCACATTTATTTCCTGGATGCCGGGGGATGATCAGATCCTGGTATATGAGCAGGAACATAAGAAGTCCCAGTCGCTCATTGCAGAGGCTGATCTTATATTCTGCCTCGATTATAATGCAATCCATCGCTCAGGAAGCCTGCAGGACATCCTGAAGGTGGCAGAAGCACCCAGAATAATGATCGATCACCACCCTGCACCTGAAACGGAAGCCTTTAGCTTTGTCTATTCATCAACTGAGACATCTTCCACCTCTGAGCTGATCTATGATTTCATCATTCAGGTGACGGACGATCAGGCGATTACAAAGGATATTGCCACATGCCTTTTTGTTGGTATCATGACTGACACAGGTTCTTTCAGCTTCGCCTGCAACCGCCCGCAAACCTTTGAGGTAACTGCAGCCCTTATCAAAACAGGCATTGATATTGAATGGATCCACCGCAAAGTATATGATACTTTCTCAGAGGACAGGTTACGTTTGCTGGGTTTTGCCTTGAGTGAAAAACTTGTTGTGAGATCCGAATATGCGACTGCTTATATTGCACTTTCCAAGCAGGATCTGGATCGTTTTAACTACCAGGTGGGTGATACTGAAGGGATCGTTAATTACGCACTGTCAATTGAGGGCATCACCATGGCCATCCTGCTCACAGAAAGAAGAGGCAGGATCCGCTTATCGTTCCGCTCCAAAGGTGATTTCAGTGTCAATGATATTGCACGGGATCATTTCCAGGGTGGAGGACACAGGAATGCCGCAGGAGGTGATGTGTATGACTCTCTGAAGAAAGCAATACTCAAACTTGATGAATTATTACCTGAATACAAAGATGCCCTCCTCAGCGTGAAAGGCGCATAATCATATGAAAAAGCTTTTTACATATTCACTGGCAGCAAGCATGCTATTATGCTTATTTGCTTGTAATGAGGAGCCTCGTCATGTTAGAAAACCTGACCCGAAAGAATATAAAGAACCTTTAATGGAGGCCAACCGACATGCGGTGAAAACAGAAACCCAACATATCGAAGATTTCCTGGCACGCTATAAATGGGATATGGAAGAAAGCGGAAGCGGTTTACGATATAAGATCTATGAGGATGGCCGGGGACCGCAGGCGAAAAGTGGTATGAACGCCACGATAACATATAAAATAAGGGCAATTACCGGGGATGTGATATACACTTCCGTAGAGCGTGGCCCACTCTCTTTTATTATTGGCAATGGGGAAGTTATCAGTGGACTGGAGGAAGGTATTTTATATATGAATGTTGGAGACAGAGCAAAATTTATTATACCTTCGCACCTCGCTTACGGGCTGGTGGGAGATGGTAACTCAATACCGGCGAAAAGCACACTTATTTACGACATAGAATTATTGAATTTAAAACAATCGAATTAATTAAAATTACAACAATGAAGCATTTGAAAAACATTGCGGTCCTTGTTATGGCCGTTTTATTATTGAGTTCCTGTGGTTCCGACTACAAAAAGACAGAAACGGGCCTTGAATACAAGTTTTTTGTCCAGAATGACGGAGAAAAACCAAATGTTGGGGACTTTATCACCATTGATATGCTCTACGGTACCGTTGACACCGTACTTTTCGATAGCAAAAAGATCCCTGATGGACTTACGTTCCCACTGGATTCACCTTATTATAAGGGCGACCTCTTTGAAGGTATCCTGATGATGAGCAAAGGCGACAGCGCCTCTTTCAAGGTCAGTGCAGATTCATTCTATCTGATCATTGCACGTGCACCTGCAGTTCCGGAATTCATTACCCCCGGTGAAAAAATGACTTTCGAAGTGAAACTCAAAGATTTCATGTCACAGGAACAGAAACAAATGCAAGATGCTGCTGCCCTGGAAACCATGAAGCATGATGCTGAAGTTCAACTCAAATCATATCTTGAAGAAAGCAACATCACAACCACAGCCCTGGAATCAGGACTGATCTTCATTGAAGAAGAAAAAGGAAGCGGACGCCAGCCTAAAATTGATGAAATGGTGACCATAGAGTTGGTTGTTAATCTTTTAGATGGAACAAAAATATTTTCCACTGTTGACAGGGGAGAGCCATTTGAGTACCAATATGGGCAAAAATTCGATACTGACGGACTTGAAGAGGGTGTTGGTATGCTGAGAAAAGGTGGCAAAGCGACTTTGATCGTACCCCACCACTTAGCATATGGAGCCGAAGCAAAGGGTCAGACGATCCCACCGTATGCAACTATTGTATATGAGGTTGAACTGCTCAGCATGCGTTCAAAAGAAGTTTATGACAAGGAAAGGGAAGAGCAGCAGGCAGAAATGGCAGCTCAGCAAGAAGTACGCAAGAATAGTGAAAAATCATTACGCGATAAATACCTGGCTGACAATGGCATTACTGTAACTCCGACTGCTTCTGGCCTCTACTTCGTAGAAATTGAAGAAGGCACAGGCACACAGGCTATGGCCGGCAATATTGTGAAGGTACATTATACAGGAAAACTCTTGGATGGAACAGTATTCGATTCTTCTATCGAGCGCGGACAGCCATACGAATTTCCACTGGGCAAAGGAAATGTGATCAAAGGATGGGATGAAGCCATTGCCATGATGAAAGTAGGTGGTAAAGCGACACTTGTTATTCCTTCAGATATGGCCTACGGTGAACGCGATAGCGGTACCATTCCTCCATATTCAACACTCGTTTTCGATGTTGAACTGATGGATGTACAGCCAGTACAATAAGATATTTCAAAGGAAACTAAGAGCCCTTGCGAAAGCAGGGGCTTTTTTTTTATCGCCTGACGATAAACCAGGGATTTAACAGGTCTTCTTTATTGTATCCGAGGCGCTCCATTGTCAGGGAATGGATCACAGATGCTCCGGAGCATTCTGCAATGGCCTGTCCGGCTGCGGTAT
>QMPN01000302.1 GCA_003648575.1 Bacteroidota bacterium | reverse complement strand
CGGGAACATTTCCGGGCTAAGCAGGTAGTTAATTCCGATACCATCCATGAGAGCACCAAACAGCATAGCTTCCGCCATGGGATCCTCCACCCCTTGCTTTTCATAATATTCAAGCAATAGCTGCAGGGAATCCATAATTACCTGTTTATATCTTTTCTGTACCATTTCATGGATCACCGGTTGCATCAATATGCTGAAATACAGCTTCCAGTATGTTGGGTTTTTAATGAGTGTATTGAATGCCCTGTTTACGAATAAGTCAAATTCATCAGTGTTGAGTACACCGTCCTTGTCGGATTCTAAAAAGTCGAACATAGTACTCATTCCTTTTTCAAATATCGCTGTGATCAGATCCTCTTTACTGTCGAAATAGTTATACATCAAGCCCTTCGAAATATCTGCACTCCTGGCGATCTTGCTGATAGAGGTATTGTGATAACCCTCATTTGCAAAGAGTTCCAGGGCAGCATCCATGATCCGGCTGCGCTTTTCTTCCCTTAATTTTTCATATTGCTCCGGTGTTCTGGGCATGGTTTATTGACTGAACGTTTGGTCAAAGATAAAGCGTTCACTAGAGCTTGTCAAGTATTTTTTGCATTTTTGCATTTCAATTCTTAATAAATGAAGGAAGAAAGAGTCATCCTGGTAGATGAGCAAGATAAGGAAGTTGGCACGATGGAGAAGATCGAGGCCCATGAGAAGGCCCTTCTGCACAGGGCATTTTCCATTTTTGTATTAAATGATGCGGGGCAGATGATGCTGCAAAGAAGGGCATTGTCAAAATATCATTCTCCCGGTTTATGGACCAACACCTGCTGCAGCCATCCCCGCCCGGGGGAAAGCCTTGAAGAAGCCACCCGGCGCCGGATCGTTGAGGAGATGGGCTTTGAGTGTGAGATGCATGAAGTGTTCAGCTTTATATACAAGGCAGCATTCGATCGTGGCCTTACAGAACACGAGCTGGATCATGTATTTATGGGCATACATAACGATGACCCTCTCATTAATCCTGAAGAGGCTGAAGAATGGAAGTGGATAGATGTTGATGACTTATTGGCCGATATAAAGGAAAACCCGGATAATTACACTGTTTGGTTTAAAATTGCCCTGAAGGAAATGGAAGATAAGGGATTTCTTAGGTAATAGATGCTGGATTCTGGATACTGGATGCTGGATTCTGGATTCTGGATAATGAAATTTTGAATTTTGAATTTTTAATGTTAAATTAGGGTTCAATATTATACTGCCTACTGCCTACTGTCTTTATTTCTGATTTCTGATTTCAGCTATCAGATTTCAGATTTCATCCTTCCTTCCCCATCATCTCCTCCATCGCCTTCTGCAATTCCACCGGCTTTTGTGTGCCAATAAGGGTTTTCTTTCCGTTTTTCAGGTATAGCTGCAAGCCCATATTTCCTGATACATTATAGGCAATGCCTCGTTTGCCGCCTCTTACGCGTATGCCCCAGCCTCCATATTCGGAGATTGGTTTGTATTTTCTTACTTCAAAGGTATTGATCTCATCGGGCCGGATATGCTTTTCCTTACGATGGAATGGGGAAAACCTGAAATATATGCCATCATTCCTGACCCTTGTTGCAAGCTTAAGTTTTAAGAGTAAGAAGATCAGGGCTAAAGGGATAATACTTAAAAGTATCATGGTGAGGTCTGATCTGGCCTTTTCCGTTTCCTGTTCCGCTGTAATTGATGTAAATACTGCATATCCCCAGCCTCCGATGGTGATAAGTATAATCAGAAATATCCATATCTGGCGGAATCTCTGTGTTTCATTAAAATATGCTTTTGTCATGATCAGATGCTTTTGTTGAGATTTGAAAAGTCGCGTCCTGTAGGCTGCTGAAACACCTTCAGGTCAAATTCCTGGACAACTGCAAGGATATGGTCGAATATATCTGCCTGGTTGTCTTCATATATATCCCACTCCTGGTCCTTCGAGAAGACATACACCTCAATGGGAAGTCCGTCACCTGTTGGCTGAAGCTGCCTCACAAGGAATGTCATATCATTATGCACTTTGGGGTTGTTTCTGAGATAGCCTTTCAGGTAAGCCCTGAAGATGCCAATATTGGTCTGCCTTCTGCCATTTACAAGGATACCATTATCAACATTCTTTTTGTCATTATAATTTGTAAGCAGCTTTTCAGTTTCTTCAACATATTCAGAAACATATTCGAACTTTTGAAAACGCTCAAGCATTTCAGGTGTGCAGAATTTGATGCTGTTCATATCAATGTTGATGGAGCGCTTGATCCTTCTACCACCGCTTTCTTCCATACCCCGCCAGTTCTTGAAGTAGTCGGTGATAAGGGTATATGTTGGGATAGTAGTGATTGTCTTGTTCCAGTTCTGTACCTTCACCGTGGTTAGTGAAATATCTGTTACCGTACCGTTAGCACCATATTTCGGCATTTCAATCCAGTCGCCAATTCGCACCATATTGTTGGCAGAAAGCTGTATCCCGCCAACAAAACCAAGAATAGGATCTTTGAATATCAGCATCAGCACCGCTGAAAAGGCCCCAAAGCCTGCAAGCCACCCCAGGTTCCTGTCGCCGAGCAGCACAGTGATAATGATCACGAAAGCAATAGTATATGCAATGATCTTGGCAACCTGTATATATCCTTTTATCGGCTTTCCCCTGGATACTTCATACGATTGGTATATCTCATTTAATGCGTTGAGTATTGCAGTTACCACCTGCAGGAATATGATCACCATATAAATGGCCGTGATGATCTGAATTATCCTGTTCAGGAAATCAAAATCGGAAAGGGCGTGGGAGGAAAGGAAGTTGATGACTATGGCAGGGGCGAGGTATGCAAGCCTGATGAAAACCCGTTTCTCAGCAAGGATATCATCCCATTTTGTTTTCGAGCGCGCAACAATAATGTGCACTGTTTTAATAATGAAATACCTTGCTATGTAAAAGGATAAGATGGCGAGAATGACAATGATGATAACCCAAAAGAATTCTCTCAGGATCACCGCATACTCCTGACTGAGGCCCAGGCCTGTAAGCCAGTTTACCAGGATGATGTTGAAACGTTCGATCATATCAGGATGCTTTTGAAACCAAAATTAGCATCTTTTATGATTTTTAACAAGAATTGTTAATTAATGATAAAGGAAAAGTTACTGGTCACTGGTCACTGGATGCTGGATACTGGATACTGGATGCTGGAAGCAGCCAACAGCCAACAGCCCCCAGCCTACTGCCCAACTCTTATTTCCCTATAAACTTCCCAATCTCCTGCACATACTTTTCACGGATCTTATCAAGGACTTCCATTTCACAATTCTGATCGTTGTAGATCCTGATATAATCTTCGATGCCGGTTTTTCTGTAAATGGTTGCCAGTGCAGCATCCCAGTTGGTATTATCAATATTGTTCCTGACATGTGTGGTCATATCATCGAACTCATCCCAGTCGAGTTTTACCGGAACCTGGAAATATTTCATGGAAGCGTCTTCATTGTCCTGCAGGGTGCTGTCGTTGATGACGGTCATCAAAAAATACTTCGTTACCCTGATCAGTCCGGAATATGGTTTTACATTTTTACCCGGAATGAAGGCGATGCCCTCATCTTTAAAGGCTTTGAGAATTGCCGGCACCTCTTCATAATTGCTGAGGTTTTTGATCCTGATACTTTGTACCATGCTGTTCTTGAAGAACACCCGTGCCGGGGTACCGTCAAATGTGAAGCTGTGCTTTTGCTTAACTGCTTTTATCGATCTGATGATGAATTCATCAGTGTATTTTGTCCTGCTGAGCAGAAATAATGATCTTGGATTATCCTGATCGGGCACCGTTGTTCCATGATATCCGGGGAAAGGATGTTCTGACTCCAGTACCAGGTTACTGTATCCAATGCTTTTGAGTATTTCTTTTTTCTCAATATGACCAATGGTCTCTATAATGTGCTGTGACATAGAAAGTTCGTTAGTTTTTATTGTTAGGCCTTTTATATGTTTACAATACTAACAAATTGTGGCGGGTTTTGTTTGAACTGGTCACTGGCTACTGGTCACTGGCTACTGGTTGCAGCTACCAGCCTACTGCCTACCGTCAACCGTCAACCGTCAACCGTCAACCGTCAACCGTCAACCGTCAACTATTCTTCCGCTGCAAACATAGGGTCCCACGGCGGAAGCAATACCGGTTCTGTATCCAGTATATCCAGGGTTTTCTTGTCGAGGAAGTCCTTATGGATCACAAGCCGGAACATGTATTCACTGAACCATTCGTCTGTCATGATGAGG
>QMPN01000301.1 GCA_003648575.1 Bacteroidota bacterium | reverse complement strand
TCTATTTTGCCACGAAGCTTATCGGATACAAAGATGCCTTTGACACCGGAGTGCTTTAATATATTTTCAATCTCGCTTTCATGAAAGTCGGGCAAAATCGGAACTACAACAGCGCCAATAAAAGTTATTGCCAGGTATGAGATCCCCCAGTTGGGCATATTCACACTGAGGATAGCGAGCCTGTCGCCCTTTTTGATCCCATGTTTGCTTAAGAGGGCCTTTAGTTTTTCAACTTCTGAGTTAACCTCATCAAATGTGAGAGGCTTTTCATCAACGAACGACAGAAAGTTGGCCTGTCCGTGATTCTTCACCGATTCATCAAAGAGTGCGGGAAAAGTAAGTTTTAGTTCATTTTTCATAATAAAGATTTGAGACTGCAAAAGTAGTATTAAAATATTTACATACTTCATAATATTTTATAAATCAGAGGATTTTGAGTTTTGATGATAGTTATAAATGGCTTCGTTTACCTGCATTAACACGCTTGCGGATATTTCATACCTTTAAAAGCTGAATACAATTGTATTAATGTATATGAGATGAGGATTTTTTTTGTTTTTATATTTTCAGTTATAATCTTTACTGCCTGCTCACCGGGCCCGGCACCGGATGAGGCCAAAGCTGTTAAACCCGGGGCAGTAACTTTTATCTCTTCTGATTATGATTTAATACATGCCTGGAACTGGGCAAAAGAAACAGCTCTTTCCTATGCCCACAACGATGACCCGGTAGGTCCGTGGTACGAGGCAGCATTGCCCGGAAGGGAAGCATTTTGCATGCGCGACGTATCACATCAGGCTACCGGCGGAGCAGTATTGGGCCTGGATGAACATAATAAGAACATGCTCTTCCGCTTCGCGGAGAATATCTCTGAATCAAAAGACTGGTGCAGCTACTGGGAGATCAACAAAGACAATATGCCGGCAGAGGTCGATTACAGGAACGACAAGGATTTCTGGTATAACCTCCCGGCCAACTTCGATGTTGTCGATGCCTGTTTCAGGATGTTTTTGTGGACCGGCGACAGTGCCTATGTCAAAGATCCGGTATTCGTAAACTTTTATGAGAAAAGCCTGAATGAATATGTTGACAGATGGGATCTTAGGGCAGACAGGGTCATCAGCAGAAAGCGGATCATGAATCTGCCGGAAGGTGCAAGCCCCGAAAATCATCATTATTATGATAAAAGAGGGATTCCGGGTTATCACGAAGGTGCCGGGGGGAAGATGCAGGTGGGAATCGACCTGCTTGCAGCACAGTATGCCGCCAATAACTGGTATCATTACCGCCTTCATTCCAACAGTGAATCCTCTGCGTGGCTGGATGAAGCCAATAAAATTGATTCCATAATCCAAAATATTTTCTGGGACCCGGAGAAAAAAGAATTTAAAATCATTATGTATGAAGACGGCAGTTTTGACTATACCGTTGGCCCGGGACAGGATTTTTCACATTCCCTGCTGCACTTCAATGCACTGGATGATATGGAAATGATCAATAGTATCCTCGACAGGTATAGCCGCAACAAGGATGACTATATCATTGAGCTCGCTTCCCATCTGCCCGACATCTTTTTCAGGCATGGCAGGCCGGAGGATGGCATATATATGTTAAAACACCTCACTGACAGCAACACACACAGAAGGGAATACCCTGAGAACCCATTTTCCGTTGTAGGGGCTTTCATCACCGGCCTTATGGGAGTTACAGCTGATGCACCCGGAAATTTTATCAGCACCTTTTCAGGCCTTGAAGATCCCGATGCCTGGGTGATGGTCACTGATCTGCCGGTTTTGGGAAAACAAATCGATCTCGCACACAAGGGAAGGCACACATCGGTATTAGACAACCATTCGCCTGATACGATCTATTGGAACCCTCATCTCGAAGGCATACTGGATGAGTGGTATATAAATGATGAATTAAGCGATTTCTCCGGCCAGGTGACTGACTTTTATGGTATTGCTGTTTCATCATGGTACCTTGCGGTGCCGCCGCACTCGATTGCTTCGGTCTCGGCGTTTCCATAAATTGGATACTAGATGCTGGATACTAACATATACGATATAGCGATTATTGGCGCCGGCCCGGCAGGGTGTGCGGCAGCATTGGGGCTTGGGAAAAGCGGCTTAAAGGTCGCATTGATCGATAAGGACAGATTTCCACGTGAAAAGGCCTGCGGGGATGCCATCCCGGGACCGGCAATATCAACTCTGGAAAAAGCATTTCCGTTTTTTCAGGATGAGTTCTTCAATCTCAAGAAAAAACACAGGATCAGGAGCAGCAGTATCATTCTCAATAATGGCAGGCCGATCGATTATTATTGGAAGCTTCCGGCTTATAATATCAAAAGGTCTTTATTTGATGCTTTTTTACTGAAACTTGTACGAAAATATGCTTCCGTTGATATCCTGACAGAATGGGCGGTGAATGAAATAAATCCCGGCACTCCCCACCTGATCAAATCCAAAAATGCAGGTAAATCAATAAAAGCTAAGTTTATCATCGGCTGCGATGGCGTAAATTCAATAACAGCAAAAGTTTTCCAGCAAACAGCAAACAGCAAACAGCAAACAGTATTTGCTGTGAGGGCATATTACAAAGGAGTAAAGCTTGACCCTGACACAAATTTCTTTTATATTTTGAAAAAATACCTACCGGGATATTTCTGGGCATTTCCATTGGGGAATGATGTTTTCAATGTGGGATTCGGGATGAAAACCGACAGGGCCGGAAAAGTACCGCTTAAGATGAAAGAAGTACTTTCAGAATTCATTCGATCAGGGCAAGTGAAGGATGCCTTTGCCGGCAGCCAACAACTTTCAGAGAACAGCGGAGCGATCATCCCCATCGGTGGTAAACACGGATCATACAGCGGAGACGGCTACCTCCTCACCGGCGATGCAGCCCACCTCGCCGATCCATTGCAGGGGCACGGGATCGATAAGGCTATTGTGAGCGGGTTGCTTGCTGCCCGTCACACTGCAAATTGTTTTAAAGAAGATGATCTCAGTGCTGATTTCAATGCGAACTATGACCTCAGCATTAAGATTGGGATAGGAAGGGAGTTAAGGAAGAACCGGCGAAAGCAGCTGATGCTTGCGATGTTTCCTTTCTTGTTGCGCATCTACGCCATGCTCAGAAAATAATACGCCCCGATCTATTTGGCATTCAGAGGATTTATTTGTATATTACTGATCCTTAACCTATCTGAATGAGAATAAGGATCACCATATTTGCACTTCTCCTCTGTCTGCAAGGGATAGCCGGCTGGGAACCCTTCTCCCCCGAAGGAATACATGCGAACCGTATAACCTTCTATGTTGACAATCAGAATAATTGGGCTGTTGCAGGTTCTTATGGCCTTCACCTGTATAACCTGAATACTCAGGAGTGGACCTTTTATTCGACAATTGCTCCTGTTCCGGATGCATCCTGGCTTGATGGCGACAATATACTTGTTCTTTTTAATGGCGGTGTGATGGAAGACGGTGTGCACTTCCTCTTCATGGAAACAGGGACCTATTATGCATTGCAATACCTTGATACTCCACATTTTATCAAGCATTTGCCGGATGCAGGAAGGTTTTATGTCGGCCACTGGCATGGCCTTAAGTACTCTGATAATATCGAGGATTGGTACGATATTGATTTTTTCAACAACATGAATATTGTCGATATGGAGATATGGGGGGATCACTATGTCGTCAGCAGGATGGACAACCTATATGAAGTGTACTACTCAGATGATGCCGGGGCGAACTGGACTGTTTCCTCCAATGCACCTATGATATCCGACCTCGAATTTGACAATAGCGGGAAGCTTTACGGAATATTCCCTGATGATTCATGGTCGTCGGGCTTGTGGTCGTCAAGTGATTTCGGTGCCAACTGGGATGTTGAGTTCTGGGCTACAAGGATCAATTGTGTCGCGACGGATCCAATGGCAAATGTATTTGTTGGTTTTGGTGATGAAGCGTTTCCGCCTCATAAGGGAATTGCACGCTGGGACTCCCTTCATCAGAACCTTCATTACATGAATAGCGGCCTGCCAAACCTGAACATCAATCAGATCACCTACAATCCCGGCATGAGCGCCATGGCCCTGTTCTGCTGTACCGATACCGGGGTTTATATCAACTATGATTATGTGGGGATGAATGAACTACCTGATCGGTCATCAGCACAACTGAAAGCATGGCCCAATCCTGCAAGTAATGAAATAAATATCAGCCATGGTATGGAGGGTGATCTTATCCTCAGCATCTATACTGCTGATGGAAAAAT
>QMPN01000300.1 GCA_003648575.1 Bacteroidota bacterium | reverse complement strand
TATCCCAGATGGCAAAAGAAAGGTTGATCATCTGAAAGTAATGATCCGGGCCTACATCACCATCGGTATCCGGCGGGTAAACACCATTCACGTTTCCAACGCCTTCGATACCCAGTTCGGGGCCGCGGCTTCCGTTTTGAGGATAGAGCATCTGCAAAGCCTCATCAGCGCCATTGGCAGGGGAATTGATGGCCATGGTTTTGTATTCTTCCTTCACTGATTTATTCTCAACCACTCCGTCTTTCCAGGAGCGGTCTTTTTCACCCGTGAGGATGGCCGGCATATCGCGCAAGGCCGGTGATTTGTCAAAGTATGATGCTTGAATGACCAGCGTTGGCTCATGGCTATCCTGGCCAAAACTTACCATGAAGATCATAGTAGCGATCAATAGTGTAAAAATCTTTTTCTGCATAGTTTGTTAATTATTATTGTTAGTCATATTCTATTTTAGTCGTTGCACCTCTCTGAACCTTACATGCGAAATGGAAAATATTTCTGTTTGTAAGGGCTTTGCTTTATCCCTCTATCCTGAAACTGAAAGTCCTTTTCAGCTTGTCCCTCAATATATACAGCAGCCAGTAATAAGGAATAAGGATCAGTAATGCTGAAAGGCCGGCAAGGCCTTCATTCCCTGAGACAAACAATACTAGGAGCAAAACACCTATCAAAAGCAGAAATGGGAGGATATATCCAAGAAATACCGCTTTTCCTCCTAAAGACTTATGCATACCCACAGTCACTTCATCCCCTACGCTGAGTTCCCTTTTCGGGTCCTTCTTTACTTCAATCACCTTTTCTTCTACTTCAGCGATATTGCACATGCCTTTAGCATGGCAGCTTGAGCAGGCTGACTTGGCAAGAACCTTTACAAAGATGCTGTTTCCGCTGGTATGATCTACGATGCCCGGATGGGTAATACTTTCTGTGGCACTCATTAAGGGCGCAAATATATCAATTTATAAGATAACAATTTAAGATGTAAAATATTTAGGGAGTGCTCAAGCTGACCGGGAGTATCTTGCCATTAAAAAACTGCTGCCCATTTATGGCGAAGTCAGCAATATATGACGCCATCTGCTCCGCAGAGAGTGGTGCTTTATAAGCGGGGAAGGCTTCTGCCAGCATTTCTGTTTGAGCAGCCCCCAGGGCCAGGCAATTCACGGAAATATTATAGTCTTTCAGCTCTTCAGCCAAACACTCGGAGAGGATGGCCAGGGCCCCTTTGCTTGCACTGTACAATGATAATCCGGGGAATTTTGCACTCCCCTGAACACCGCCCATGCTGCTAATATTTACGATATGTCCATTGGGTTCGAACAAAGGGATGAGGGCCTGGATCAAAAGAAAAGCCGACTTCACATTCACATCCATCATCTGGTCGAAATCATCAGCGCTCAGGCGGCTGATCTTTTTATTGATGAGGATGCCGGCATTGTTTATGAGCACATGAATCTCAGAAAAATGCCCCCTTATCTCCTTCGAGAGCAACTCATAGTCGCCATTGCGGAGGTCAAAAGCTATAGGGATCACCCTGGCCGGGTCTTTGACTTCCTTCTCCAGGGTATTTAATTTCTTTTCATCCCTGGCGATAGCGATGACCCTGTTCTCCCCACTGTTTGCCAGCTGTATGGCTACCTCTTTTCCAATCCCGCGACTGGCCCCGGTGATGATAATATTCATAGTGTTTGCTTTTAAACAAAGCTATGAAAAAAAATAACTTAACTTTGAGCAAGGTTTGGCTTATTGTTTGTATTTAAGTGTTCATCAAATCCGAAATTATGAGGTTATTGATATACATTATTCTGATCCAGGCAGGGCTGATAGCAGGCCTGTCATCGCATGCGATGGCCCAGGAGGCCACCGCTAAGATCAACAAAGCAATAAAAGCAGGCGATGCCGGCACGCTTAGCGAACATTTTAACTCTACCCTTGATATCAGTATCCCCGGTACCGATCAAACTATGAGTAAATCCCACGCCACCCAGGTGATGAAGAACTTTTTTAAGGCCAATCCGCCACAATCTTATGTTGAGAACCATTCAGGATCTTCCCGGGAAGCAACAAAGTATATCATCGGCACCTACAAGAGTGCCATAACCTATAAAACATATATCCTCCTGAAGGAGAAGGAAGGAAAATATCTCATTGTCCAGTTGCAATTCGAAGCGGATTAGCAGGAAACGTATCCATGATGAATGTCGACGAGTTTATAAGATTAGCCCTTGAAGAAGACCTGGGCGACGGTGATCATACTTCCCTGTCAACTATCCCGGAGGGGAAGAGCGGGGCAGCACAATTACTGGCCAAGCAGCAAGGTATCCTGGCCGGCGTAGACGTAGCCAGAAAAGTATTTAAAGCCGTGGACCCTGACACAGCATTGGAAGTGTACCTGGAAGATGGTACAGCTATAAAAGCGGGAGATGTTGTTTTCCGGGTATCCGGAAAAGCCATTTCCCTGCTTTCTGCCGAAAGGCTGGCGCTGAACTTCATGCAACGCATGAGCGGCATAGCCACATACACGCATTTCCTGAACTCGCTGATGGAGGGCCTGCACACCAAATTGCTCGATACGAGGAAGACTACACCCAACTTCAGGTATTTCGAAAAGGAGGCAGTCAGGATAGGTGGCGGTGTAAACCATCGCATGGGCCTGTATGATATGATCATGATCAAAGACAATCATGTTGATTTTGCAGGAGGCATCGGAAACGCCATCAAAGCGACCCACCAATACCTTGAGAGTAAAGATAAGAAGCTGAAGATCGAGATCGAGGTCAGAAACCTGAAAGAGCTCAGAGAAGTGCTAGAAACCCGTGGAGTAGACAGGATCATGCTCGATAATTTCAGCATCGCCGACATGACAGCTGCTGTAGAAATGGTAGGCGGCAAATATGAGACTGAAGCCTCAGGTATGATCACAGAAGGCACCATCAGAAAGGTAGCTGAGACAGGTGTTGATTTCATCTCCGTAGGTGCATTGACTCACCAGGTAAAAAGCCTGGATCTCAGCCTAAAAGCCATATAATTTGTCAAACGTAAGGAATAAGATCAAACAGTCCATTAGCTGGATAACACAGACCAGGCTTTACAGAGAGTTCAGGGTTTGGGGGCGTAAATTCACCCTGCCCGGCTTCGAGAAGATGCCCATTTATGATGTGGTGCAATTCTTTTTTCACGGTATCAGAAAGAGTTCATTGCTTTCGCGGGCCAACTCACTCTCTTTCACCTTTACCCTGGCCATCTTTCCCATGATCCTCTTTTTCTTTACGCTGATACCTTACGTTCCTGTGGCGGGATTGCAGGAATCTATCCTCAATGCGCTAAGCAATGTATTGCCTGACCAGGTATACAGCTTTTTGCACAGCACTATTACCGAGATTGTGAGCAAGCAGAGTGGCGGATGGTTATCACTGGGGTTCTTCATGGCCTTTTATTTTTCAAATAGCGGTGTGATTGGCATCATGAAAGCATTCAACCGCTCCGCTCATGCCATAGAGACACGTTCCTGGTGGAAGATGCACATGGTTTCCCTGGGCTTACAGCTGATCCTGATCACCATCATCCTGATCGCTGCTGCCCTTCTGATCTTCACACCTATTTTCCTTCATTACATTTCGGAGAACAGCATCGTAACCAGCGGATTTGCCATTATCATGATACAAATTGCTAAATGGCTCATCCTGGCTTTACTGGTGTTCCTTAGCCTTTCCTTTATATATTATCTGGCCCCGGCCGGGAAGCGGGTGTTTCGCTTTATCTCACCCGGTAGCATGCTGGCCACTATCCTGGCGTTGATCTTTATTGCTCTTTTTAACCTTTATATCGACCACTTTGCCCAGTACAATAAGCTGTATGGGTCAATCGGGACCATCATTATATTGATGCTGTACATTAATATCAACGCCATTGCACTTCTGATCGGTTTTGAGCTGAATGCCAGCATTTATGATGCGCAGATGCGGAGGAGGAAGGAATAAATAAAATTGCTTTACCTAATGAGTAACAAAACACCAAAAGGGTTTGTATTCCCATCACCGACATCGGTACCATCCCATACGCGCCCGTCTTTGAACTTGGCTGATATGCTCCACATGTAATTTCCTGTGGGCATCTGTTCACCGCCTGTTGTTCCGTCCCAGCCTTCTGAGGGTGATCCGTTTTCATCGAGTTTGCTTGATGAGAATACCACGTTTCCACGCTCGTTGATCACCACCACCTGGTACTGATCAAGGTTCATCCCTACGGGCTTCCATATGCGCAGTGCCTGGTCGTTATCCTGCGGAGTAAACCCTGTGGGCACGTACAGT
>QMPN01000299.1 GCA_003648575.1 Bacteroidota bacterium | reverse complement strand
TGCCTTAACAGGCCAAACTTGCAGAGGAAATTCGCTCACCTAAAGCGTTATAATGGGAAAAGGGATTTATAGAGGAAATATACGGAAAATCGTTAATTTCGGGAAGTGGAAATACGAAAGGCAGAACTCGGTGAATTACAGTCTTTGATGAGAAAAGAGCTGGAAGGTTACTACCCCTCAGCGGAGTTGAGAGGCATCATAAACGGACTGTTTTCGCATTTAACAGGTTTCACAACAGGACAAATGGTACTGGAAAAGGAGAGGAGACTTACCGAATCTGAGATACATTTCCTTCAGCTATGCCTCAAACGACTGAAAAACCATGAACCCCTGCAATACATTACGGGTACTGCTTATTTTCATGGACTGGAATTTAAAGTAAGCCCGGCAGTACTTATTCCAAGACCAGAAACGGAAGAACTTGTTGAGTGGATTGTTCAGCAACATGGGAAGGCCGGTGAACCATTAAGCATTCTTGATATTGGAACCGGCAGTGGATGCATCGCTATCAGCCTGAAAGCGAAGATACCGGAGGCGGTGCTGTTCGCAATTGATGTATCTGAAAAGGCCATGGCCGTAGCCAGAGAAAATGCCCATGAGTTGGGCACTGAAGTGTTTTTTGAATCTGTAGATATTTTAGATGCAGAGGCCCGCTCAGCCTTGCTGAAGTTCGATCTTATCGTGAGCAATCCACCGTATGTTACGCCTGCCGACAGGGAAAAGATGTTACCTAATGTGACTGATCATGAGCCTGCCCTTGCCCTTTTTGTTGAAGAAGACCCCTTGATATTTTACAAGGAGATCATCGCATTTTCGGAAGATCATCTGGCTGAGGGAGGAAGCCTGTATTTTGAATGCAACGAATCGAATGCCACTGAAGTAGCAGGTTTGTTGAAACGGGCCTGTTTTAAACATGTTGAAGTGAGGAAAGATATGCAGGACAAAGACAGGATGATACTGGGGAATGAACTACTTAAAGAGTTCTTTTAAAACATTCAAAGCAAACCCATAAATCCCTTCGTCACTGCTTTCCCTGGGCCCTGCTACATTCAGGGTTTTGATATGATTAATCTCGATCCACAGCTTAAACTCACCTAGGTTGATACCATCTTTAAGACCGATCAGGTAAACGGGTTTCATCTCCTTTTTGGCATATTGAAGGGTATACCTGGTCCCTTCATCCATTTCATGAGAATAGATGATAAGGCTTCCATCACTATCTTCAATATTTTTTCTTGTACGGAAGGAAGGATCTTCAGATTCTGTTTCTTTTAGCGGGTAACGATCGGGTATTTTGCCATCTTCAGCCATCCTCCCAAGCGGACACCATCCACCACATGAGATCCTGTGCTTGAGAGCAAAGTCGAGAGCAGCCCGGTCAACGCCTGACTGCCCTCCACTGATTATCATTATTCTTTTATTCTTCATGGTCTTCTATATTCTGTTCCAGGATAAAGTCCCTTTGTGATTTGAGCAGGTTAATGGTATCGAATAATATTGATTTTAACTCGCTCAGTATCCCGAGGTACATAAGGCTATTCTTGGTGCCTGCCTCATGGTTCTTTATACGCTTGATCTGCTTCTTATTGATTTGCTCAATAAGCTTAATAATTTCAACTTGTGTTTCGATGATACTGTCAATTTCAGTATAGCGGTGTTCGTTGATCGATTCGAGTATGTCATTATAAAAGTCAGCTATTCTGCTGCTTAGCTGGGTCAGCTCTTCAAACTGATCAGGCAATAGTCCTTTATGGTTATTATCGACATGTGTTGTGGCTGATTTGGCAATGATATGTATCGACCGTGTGACCTCTCTAAGGAAGTCTAGCACCTGTACATAAAAGTGACCGGTATCAATGGAATCTTTTTCAAACTTATCAATGGTAATATGCACATTATCCTTGAGAAATTTGGCCTGCTTATTTAATGAAGAAGCTTCTTTACTTTTTTTTCTGAGCTTTTTAAGGTCCTCATTTGCCAGGCCCTTAATCACAGAGAGGAATGTGCTGGGTACTTCTGATAGTATCCCGGTAATGGTGCTTGAATATTTATCAATGATATTTTTACCATCGATCGTTTCATCTGCATTAATGCTTTTTTCGCGGGCGTTTTTCTTCTCAACCCTTTTCTTGTGAAGGAGGTGGGTGCGGAAAACAATGAATGCCGCAATGACGATGAGTATAACTACAGCCGGCATTTTACCAAAATGAATGACCGTGGCAAGCAGGAAGGCTGCTGTAAATGCCGAGAATGCTGTCAGGAACCAGCCACCAACCACCGATAGTACACCTGTTACACGGTAAACTGCACTTTCTCGCCCCCAGGCACCATCAGCCAATGAGGTTCCCATAGCTACCATAAATGTTACGTAGGTAGTTGACAGAGGAAGTTTCCGTGAGGTGGCAAAGGCAATAAGGATGCTGGCTACAACAAGGTTAACCGAAGCCCTGATCATATCAAAGGAACTGGCATCAATTTGTTGCTGGGCAATGTTACTTTCCCTGACCTTATGCATGTCGAACCTGTGCTCGATCGATCTTCTTATCGGGCCAGGGATCACATAACTCACGCTACTTGAGACCAACCTCACATTTCTGACCAGTACCCTTGAGAACAATGTGGAACTGAATCTTTCGTTGCCTTCTCCCTGACGGCCAAGGTTCACCTCGGTTTGAATAACTGAATGGGCTTTCTTTGACAAGTACAGGGTGATCACCATGATCAGGCCGGCAACCAAGAGCATCCAGGTATCCGTTTTGATTTTACTGGATAATGCAGTCATGAGCATCCCGTTTGGGTCGGCATCCGGCGCCGCCTGGAAAGCGAGAAAAGATTCATATCCGGCCAATGGTACCCCGATAAAGTTTACCAGATCATTCCCGGCAAAGGCCATTGCAAGAGCAAATGTTCCAACCAGAACGATGGTTTTCAATATATTGAACTTCTTGAATATCACTGACAGCAACTGAAGGAGTATCGACCAGCTTGCGAAGCTGACCAGAACGATAGTCCATGAATTGCTTGCAATCCATGCTTTGGTAGCATCATCCATAAAGGAAGCACCTTTGGCCCCTTTCAGGAGCATGAAATAAGTGATTGCGGTGATGGCCAAACCACCCCAGATAGCTCCAAATGCCCTGATGCTCTTATTGTAATTAAACGTGAATACCAGCCTGGCAATATATTGCACGAAGGCCCCAATTGAAAATGCAACCACCACCGATAATAAAATCCCTGAAATGATCCGCAAAGCGTTTGATGAATTGATGTAGCTTGCAATAGCATCAACTTCGCCGGGTGCAGCATAATATACTTTAAGCATTGCAATGGCAACTGCAGCACCAAGTAATTCAAACACGATAGAAACAGTAGTGGATGTAGGCAACCCAAAAGTATTGTACGCATCAAGTAAGATCACATCCGTGATCATCACCGCCAGGAAAATGATCATGATTTCAGAAAAGAAGAACATATCAGGATTGAAGATTCCTTTCCTGGCTACCTCCATCAAACCACTTGAAAAAGTGGCACCTGCAAGTACACCAAGTGCCGCAATCAGCATGATGATCTTGAAAGGAGCTGCCTTCGCACCGATGGCGGAATTCAGAAAGTTAACGGCATCATTGCTTACACCAACAATAAGATCGGAGATAGCAAGCCCAAAAAGCGCGATAACAAGAATCAGGTAAAAGGTTTCCATATAGGTTATATTGTTTCAGCAAAAATAGAAACACCATGCAGAGTGGGGGAATTAACGATGTTAAGTTATCGTTAATTCTTATTTTAAAGCAATACAGTTACGATACGGTTCTTAACCTTCAATGTTATCCCCATTCTGTTCCAGGATAAAATCCCTTTGTGACTTTAAGAGGTTTATGGTGTAGAAGAGGATATTCTTTGTTTCACCAAGGATACCGAGGTACATCAGGCTGTTTTTTGTGCCGGCCTCATGGTTCTTGATGCGTTTGATCTGTTTCTTATTCACCTGATCGATCATGCTCAGCAGTTCAACCTGCTTGCTTATTATGCTATCTATATCAGTATAGTTGTTCTCCCTGATCGAAGCCAGGATCTCATCGTACAACTCTGCCATCCTGATATTGAGTTGGTTCATCTCTTCCACCTGTTCGGGTAGCAGTCCTTTGTGGTTGTTGTCAACGTGAGTAAGAGCAGTTTTGGTTATGAAATGAACCGATCTGGTAATTTCACGCAGGAAGTCGAGAACCTGAACATAAAAGTGCCCGGTTTCAACAGAATCTTCCTCCAGCTTGTCGATCGTAAGATGGATATTATCTTTCAGGTATTTGGCCTTTTTGTTCA
>QMPN01000298.1 GCA_003648575.1 Bacteroidota bacterium | reverse complement strand
GAGAGTATGAGTAGTAAAGCCGTTGGTCTTCTTGTTGAAGCGTGACCCGATCACCACATCTGTTCCTCCCTCATCAATAACCTCCACCAGCTTACTTATCTCATTAACCTGGTGCTGGCCGTCGCCATCAAACTGCAAAGCAATAGCATAGTCTTTCTCCCTGGCGTACTTGAACCCTGTCTGCACTGCTCCTCCAATACCCAGATTATACGGGAGGTTGACAACGGCAGCTTTTCCAATTTCTTCAGCTATGGCGCCGGAACCATCTGTGCTGGCATCATTTACAACCAGGATATCGTATTCAGGAAATTTCTCATTGATCTCCATGATGATCCGCGCAATATTGGCAGCCTCATTGTAAACCGGTATGATGATCAATGTATCCAAGCCTAAATAAATTAAATTATTTTATCAGAACTCTGCTTTCAAGCATTTGCAAATACCCCGGATCAACGATCTCTCCCGCATCCCCGGCCTTACGGATCCACTCCAGTGCCCGACCGTAATCATGCAGGTAAAAGTACAAATTTGAGATGTTAATACATAATTTAGTCTGCTCCGGGTTTATCTCGAGTGAACGATTGAAGTCATCTATGGCAAGCCCATATTCCTCCATTTCAGCTTCTACCAGCCCACGCCAGGTAAAAAGCATGGCAAAATCGTCCTTTTTATCTATCGCATTATTAAAATTATCCAGTGCAGCTTCAAGCATTCCCTGCTTTGCCATGATCACCCCTTCAATATATAATTTCATATATGCATATTTGGGTTTTGTCAATGCTACGCGCTGTACATCAAGCAGGGCCTTTTCGTATTCTTCCAATTCCAGGTAGGTCAACCCACGATGCAGGTATGCCTGTGTGAAAATGGTATCTCCGGTCATGGATTTGCTGAAATAGGAGATCGCTTTATGTAAGTCATTTATTCGCTGTTGCGGGCTTGTTGCGTACCTGGCATTGGCCTTTATTGCAAGCCCCAGGTTATTCATAACCCGCGGGTTGCCGGGGCTCTTTTCTATACCATCCTGCCAAAGGGTCAATTCAGACTGCCAGACCTTGTTCCTGTTATATGTTCCAAGGACAAGCAGCATGAAAACTATGATTCCGGTTATATAAACAACATACACCGACCTGTATGGTATATACTTCATAATTATCCCCGCAATCACCATTCCAATGCCGAACATTGGCAGGTACATGCGATGCTCCATCATGATATCCCTGATTGGGATGATGCCGGATTCGACCGACATGGCAATGAAGAACCAGAAGATGCCAAAAGATACCAGTTTGTTCTTCCTGAAGGTGAACACTCCCAATACCAGCATCCCGGCAGAAAGGATGGCCCCAATGATCTCCCTTGCTCCGAATAATGGTGCCTTCAATATGATGAAATAGTCAACATTCTGGCTTATCGGGAAGAGGATCAGCAAGAGGTATTTGTGAAATATTCCCAGTTGTGCGCTGAAATACTCCAGGCGTGTGAATTGTGTGGTTTCGACAGGCAGCAAGCCGGCAAATACAACCACCAGGAAGGCGGCGAAAAATATTGCAAGGCTTGAAAAAACATACTTCTTACAATATCTTCCATCCGGCTTCCTGATAAAGAATATCTCATATAGTATAAATGCCAGAGGAAAGCTCACTGCATTCTGTTTTGACATTACTCCCAGTACGCCCGACAGCAGTGCAAGCAGAAGCAAGCCCATTGACCTGCGGTTCAGACCGTCATAAAGATATGCATGCCGGCCCCTGGCGTACAGCAACACCGCCAGCAGATAAAAAAGGGCGGCCATGACTGTCATCCGCTGGACAATATAGGTCACTGCCATGGTCTGCAGGGGATGGAGCAGGAATAGCAGCGCTACAAATAATGCGCTTATTTTTTTAAAGCGTTCATCAAAGCCGTCAGCCGGCGACAATAATGACAATGTATACCTTGCCAGGCTATATGCTACCACAGCAGTAAGCAAATGCAGCAAAAGGTTAACAAGGTGATATCCAACAACATTATCCCCGCCGAGATACCAGTTCAGAGCAAAACTAAACTTTGACAATGGCCGGTAGTTCACATCTGTCCATACCGACAAATCTGAAAAATAAGCAAGTTCCTGAATATTTTCATTGGTCAGAATTTGCGCTTTATCATCCCAGCAGAATGCACCGTAAAAAGTGTTGGAATATGCAATTAAACCTGCGATAAACAGCAATGCAATTACCTGATTGATATGTCTTTTGTAAAAAGGTACGCGTCTTTCGATGTCTTTATTTTTTTCTTTCATCCTTCATATCCCAAGACCCAAATATATCAAAATCCGCTTAACCTGTCTTAATTTATTTACCTTTGCCCTTATCGACAACGAACACAAATGGCCCAGGGATTAGCAGCTAGGATTTATACGATTATACCGGAAAATAACCGCATTGAACGGATATGGCTGTTGGCCAAAACGGATTTTAATATTCAATACAGTTCAAACGCCCTCGGGGTAATATGGGCATTTGTATACCCCTTGATGAGGATCCTTATCTACTACGTTGTTTTTTCCTTTGTTTTTGCTAAAGATATCCCGAACTACGGATTTTACATTTTTTCGGGGATCATGATCTGGATGTATTTCCAGGAGTCTACCAAAGGTGGCCTGAAGGTGATGAGATCAAAGCGTTACCTGCTTGAAAATATCCGTTTTAACAAGCTGGATGTATATTATGCATCCATACTGACAAATCTGATCGGATTCCTGGTGAATATCAGTGTGTTCCTCGCTATGATGATCATCACGGGCTTGCCGATCACCTGGAAGCTCATCTACTACCCTATCTTCATCATAAACCTCATGATGCTCTGCCTCGGATTAAGCCTGATCCTGTCAACGATCAATGTTTATCTGAAAGACATTTCGCAGTTGTGGGAACTGGTCCTGCTGCTCATGTTCTGGATCAATCCTATTTTCTTTGCCAAACAAAAAATATTCAATATGTTCCCTGCATTGCTTTATGCCAATCCCCTGGCCGGCATAATCATTAATTCAAGGGATGTTATAATGTATGGAAAAGACCCTGATTGGTTCCTTGTGGGGTATAATTATGTCCTTGCAGGTTCTATTCTGGCCATCGGGGTATGGTCTTTTAATAAATTTTTCCACAAAGCAATCGAAAAGATCTGATGTCAGAAGACAATGTTGTAATACGGCTTGAGAATGTGAGTAAAACATTCACCATCAGGGATAAAGTATCCGGTAACCTGCTGAAAAAGTCATGGGCTTTTGCCAGCGGGGGGAATAAGCGCAGGATAGAAGCAGTCAAGAACATCAACCTGGAGGTCAAAAAAGGTGAGTTCCTTGGCATTGTGGGTGCCAACGGTTGTGGCAAGTCAACGCTTATCCATTTAATGACAGGCGTATACAAGCCCGACAAAGGGGGCACAGCAAGCATCGATGGCACATATATCAGGTTGAGCCTTGGCCTGGGTTTCAATGGCCAGCTTACGGCCCGGGAGAACATTTACCTGAACGGTTCTGTCATGGGTGTTAAGATCAGTGAACTCAATAAAAATTTCAGGAAGATAATCGAATTTGCAGAGCTTCAAAAGTTCGTCAACACCAAGTTAAAATATTTTTCGCGTGGCATGCGTGCACGATTGGCTTTTGCTGTTGCTGTTCATGCTGAGGCAGATATCATCCTCATGGATGAGTTCTTTGGAGGCGTTGGGGATGAACGCTTTAAAGCCAGGTCGGATGAGATATTTCAAAAGGCATTTGTAAACGGGCGGACAATCGTGCATGTCAGCCACAACATGAGAACCATTAAGCAATATGCGGATAGAGTTGTTTTATTACATGAGGGTGAGTGCCGTGGTATTGGGTCGCCGGATGAGATCCTTGATCTATATAGGGAGACGATCAAAGTACGCAGACTCAGTATGCGGGAAGAATAAGTCTACGGAAATAATTGGTAAGCCCGGAATCATCCTCGCTTCATTCCCGAGATCAGGAAATACCTTTCTGAGGAACATCCTCCTGGATGTTTTTAGCGTATACTCCTGGAACAATATCAATGTTTACAATAAAGGGCTGAAGGAATTCAGGAAACTGAAAAAACTGGATGCTCTCAATGCCATCACAGCACCGGGTGAACGAAAATTGAATAAGCTTAAGGAACAGTTTGCCTTTGCTGCCATTAAAACCCATGAGGTTCCCAAAAATATACTTCCGATCTGCAAACAGGACGCTAAGATCATTTACCTGCTGCGCGCAGGACGTGATGCACTGGTCTACATGGCCCATCACAGAAAAGACATCATAGAACCCGGTTCCGACTTTTTG
>QMPN01000297.1 GCA_003648575.1 Bacteroidota bacterium | reverse complement strand
TTGCTGCTTGCCACCTTAATTATAATGCTTGGAATACCTGATATATGCACATCTTCTTTCAACTCAGGAGTGACGTATATCAGGCGATGCTCGGTGAGCTCAGCCTGAGCTAGCATATTGCCTGAAAATGAGAAATTATCCACCAGAGTTTCAGTGCCTTCACCGGCTGTGTTTACAAGTTTCAGTGTTCCTGTTCCTGGTGCTCCATGGAAAGGAAATAGCGCCACTGGTGCAGCATCTGGATTCGGATAATCTTCATATGGTGTAGGTTCCGACATCTTATCATCTTCCCGAACGATCCAGGCTTTTGAATCTTCTTCCACTCCGTTTTCCACCCCATGGAGGTAGCGGGTAAACCAGCGGTTCATCATGCTCATCGGGGGAGGCCCGCCATGGCCTGACTGATGATAAAAGATCTGACAGGGGACCCCTTTTGCCCTGACTGCGTCATAGAGTCTGTAACTGTGCTCAGACTGTACGTTCCAGTCATTGAAACCATGCGACATCAGCAAGGCAGCTTTGAAAGCTTCCATATCGTTGATATAATTCCGTCCGTCCCAGAATTCATTCATGTCGCCTGTGATCCTGTCCATCCCCTCGGCCAACTCACCATCCCGATAAAAGCTATTTCCGTATGCACGCTTGGATTCTTCGCCGCTATGAATAAAATCATATAAAACATCGATGTCTTCACCTTTCCATCCGCCCGGATAAACCACCAGCCCATTTGAACGGTAGTAGTGATAATAAGATGTAAGCGGTGCAATGGGGATAATGGCTTCCAGTCCTTCAACGCCTGTGGTTGCTGCAGCAACGGGTATGGTGCCATTATACGAAGTTCCGGTCATTCCCACTTTGCCTGTCGACCAGAATGCTTCAACTTCTTCATCACCTTCACGCTCGGTGTAGCCCTTTGCGCGGCCACAGAGCCAGTCGATGACAGCTTTCGGTGCCAGGGATTCGTTATCACCACCGCAAGTGGGTGAACCGTCGGAAAGGCCTGTTCCCGGCGAGGATGAATGAACTACGATATAGCCGCGTGGCACCCATGTATTTATATGAGAATTCGAGATGATGGGGCGCTCCCCACGGCGTTTGATCTCAGGTGGATGTACACGCTCAGGCGGGATGGCGTTCAGCTCATGCCTTACATTCCAGAAATATTCATATGATCCGGATGCAACACCTGCAAAATAGGGGCTTGAGATGTATACCACCGGAAGCTTCAGGCCTTCGGTATCGGTTTGTTCCGGCCTTGTAACGGCCACATGCATACGATCGGGTTTGCCATCGCCATCGGTATCGAATTCTGTTTCAACCCATAGGTCGTGCCTGATCCATTTGTCGGAGTCCTCAAAAGCGGGTACTACCTGGGCCTCGCCATCTTCAAAGACGGGGACTGCTTTTTCGTTTTCCTGTGCGAAGGCAGGAGGGGAGAAAGCAAATAAAACAGTTATCAGTGCAAGCGTGATTTGAAAGCTAATTGAATTTTTCATGGTAGAAAATGTTCTTAGAAGGTTAAACCTGATGGTGCTGAGAGTTCCCGCACCGTGTATTTGACTCAGTAAATCTACAAATTCATGCTGTTAATCGCAAACAGGGGGGGCGTACGGGATAGTAAAATAGAACTTTGCTCCTTTATGCTCTTCAGATTTCACCCATATCTTGCCACCAAGCATTTCAACATAAGCTTTTGTAATGGACAGGCCCAATCCTGCTCCTTCGTATTGACTGGATAAAGACAGGTCGGCCCTGACAAAGCGGTCGAAGATAAGCTGTTGCTTGTCACGGGCAATCCCAATGCCGGAGTCGCTTACATAAAATTCAAGGAAATCCCTCTTTTTCTTGTAGCCGAATTCTATTGTGCCTTCATGGGTATATTTAACGGCATTTTTAACCAGGTTGGTTAGAATCGCATAGATTTTCTCCCTGTCAGTGTTAATTATTGATTCTTCTGCCGGTAAAGCATTATTGAATGAGATCTTCAGCCCTTTATTCTCGGCTTCATGTTTGAAGAAGCTGTAGATATATTCGATTTGTTCGTTAACTTTCGATTCTGTCACAGAAACTTCCATCTGCCCCGATTCAATTTTTGAAATATCTATAAGGTCATTGATGATATTGAGCATACGGTGTCCACTTTGCTCAATAATGCGGATATGCATCTCATGCTCTTCACCTGTAAGTTTGGGATCTTTCAACAGATTGGCAAAGCCGAGGATTCCATTCATCGGAGTGCGGATTTCATGGCTCATATTAGCGAGGAAGGCAGATTTCAGGCGGTCACTTTCTTCGGCCTTCTCCCTGGCTTTTTCCAGTTCAATGTTAATACTACGGATACGCTTTATGCTCGCCTGTAATTCTTTATTTTTATTTTTTAGTTCTAATTCAGCCTTTTTACGTTCGGTGATATCTTTTGCTGATCCCTGAATTCCAATAAAATTTCCTTTTGCATCAACAATTGGTTTTCCTGCAACCTCCACCGGAAATAGTTCTCCCGATTTATTGTAAAATTCCGTTTCAAGGCGCGAAATCTTATCATTATTTGTTTTATTGATGATCTGCAGGGCTGTCCTGGCCATTTTGGCAAAGTTAAGCCAGCTTGTATGCTTCCATACAGGCGTACCTATCCATTCTTTCGGCAAAAACCCGGTAAATTCATAAAGAGAAGGGCTGAGATAAGTTAATTTTAACCGAAGATCAGTTCTCCATATTACATCAATCGAGTTTTCAGTTATTAACCTGAATTTTTCCTCGCTTTCTTTTAATGCATCCTCCGCCATCTTGCGATCGGTGATGTCCACATTTAAAGCCAGAATAGCTTCAACCTTGCCATTTTTATCCAAAATGGGTTGAGCGGCGCGTAGAATATCCAGTTTTCTGCCATCTTTACAAATCATCCGAATTTCTGCAGTCTCAGGTTTTCCACTCATTAGCTTTGGAAATTTCACTCGGAATATACTAATTGAATCAGGATCTAGCAGTTTGGTGATATGTTTTCCGATTAGATCAGACACTTCATAACCGAGCATCCGTGCCGTTGATGGACTGCAATTTATGATTTCCCCTTTAGTATTAATAACTTCTCCTCCATATGGCAATAAGTTATACAATGTACGATAACGGACTTCACTCTCCCTAAGCGATTCCTCTGCCTGCTTACGTATTGTAATATCTGTAGCTACACCGCTCATAGCAATCGGAATATCATTTTCATCCCTGAGCAATGTGGAGGTCATCTGTGTAGGGAATATTGTTCCATCCCTGCGCACATGGTTAACCTCACCAGTGTGGGAACCATTTTTTTGTACTTCCAGGTTAAATGGCTCAACCTCTTCCTTAAGTTGTGTCTTGTTATGAAAAATACTCAGGTTTTTGCCGACCAGTTCCTCTGCATTGTCGTAGCCATGCATGCTGACCCACGTCTTGTTGACGAAAATTATTTTACCCTGCATGTCTGCAATAGCCATTCCATCGGTGGATTGCTCAACAACTGAGGCTAAGAGCTGGATTTGCTCCTCGGGCTGAATATGTCCGTAAAGATCTTTAAAGCGTTCCTGTCCATCATCGGATCTCTGGGAGATGCTTCTTTTTTGTGGCTTTTCCTTTCTCATCACGGCAACACTTTATCAAAATTTTTTAAAATAAGGAATTTTTCCTGCCTTGTTAGATTTGATAGTGCCGATTGTGACCAGTCTGTGATATAGAACTGTAAAGCTACAAAATCATGCTGTTATTTGCAAATGGGGAGGGCGGTCCGGTAATTTTATAATAGTGTAAACAAATGTTTTTCAGTCTTCTTCGAAGTATTCAAAAGCATCAACTATATCAAGATATACTCCATGGAAACCGGCATCAAGTATCTTTTTCAGATATGAATTGTCATGATTAAAAATGATATCCTGCCACCCGGTTTCCCAATACTTTACTTTGTAATTTCCTTCCCAGTCAGGGTTTTCTGCTCCCAGCCAGGCAGGTTTATCAGTTTCCCAGCTTTCCTGCCAGTAATACCGGTAATCTTCGGCTTCACCTATGCTCATGTAGCAGATCAGGAGACGTTTTCCACCGTTTTGCTTGGTTTTCAGCTGATCAATTTCAGAATGGGTATAGATTTCTTCGTTATGATACAGATCCATTATTACTGCATCATAATCTGTGGCTGATACGACATCTATAAAATCTTGTTTTGTAGCGAATTTCTCGCTGTTTATCAAATACAGGAAATTCTTTGCCTGCGAAATATCACTTATGTCATCACCATTGACATTGTATGGTGTTGCCGGATAATCGGGTATATTATTCAACTCCCGTTCGTTGGCGGCAAAGGATATAAATCCGTATTGTTCGTGCAGCTGGTAC
>QMPN01000296.1 GCA_003648575.1 Bacteroidota bacterium | reverse complement strand
CGGTGCAGATGCTCCTATCAGTACTATGGTTCTGATCAATCCTTCGAGGCCGAGAACATAACAAAATGCCAGCCCTATGCCGAAACCCAGTAACATTCTGATTGCAATGCCTGCAAAAACAGGTACGGGCTTGATGAGTTTCAGGTTAAAGAAGATACCCAGGGCAATCATGATCAGTGGTATGGTAAGGTCGCCGAGAATCTGAAAAAGATTGGCGGGTACAGCTGGGATCTCTGTGTTTGTCAGGTTCAGGATGATGCCGGCTGTCAGGGCCCATATCGGGGGGCTGAACAGGAACTTTTTGACCAACAGCTTTGAAGAATTGCCATGTTCGCCATAGCGACAGGCAAGGTAATATACAAGTGTGAAAGCCAGGATGGCATTGCTGACATCAAACATCGCCAACAGGGCAAGCCCTTCATCGCCATAAGCAGCTATAATAAATGGCAGAACAAAACCGATATTCATGATCATGGTGCCGGCAAGTAAGACACCATGGGTCCGGCGGTCGAGCTTCATGACCTTTCCCACAAAAAAGGAGACCATGAATTGTATCATGATGATCGTAAAAGATATCAGCGGCAGCCAGGCATATTCCACGCTGAGCTCAACCCTCGTTAAAGACAAGATGATCAGTGCAGGCAGAGAAAGGTAAAATACCACCTTCATGAATACATCCCCATGGTCTTGCTTCAATACCCCGAACATTTTCAGGATATACCCAAGCACGAAGATTAGTATTACGGGTAGTATTTTGTATGCAAGGCTTTCCATTGGAATTAATGCTTAATTCAGATTCCCAATATTAAACTTCAAATTACAAACTTCAAAATTCAATAAAATTTCAAACTCAAAATTTCAAATTCCAAAATAACTCAACACTCAACCCTCAACACTCAACCCTTTCAAAACCCCGAACATTTTCAGGATATACCCAAGCACGAAGATCAGTATTACGGGTAGTATTTTGTATGCAAGGCTTTCCATTAATTTTTATGCTAATTGTATAAACTCTAAATCCTAAATCCTAAACCCTAAATCCTAAACAAACTCAAAACTCAAATTTCAAATTCTACAATAACTCAAAACTCAAAACTCAACACTCAAAACTAACTCAACCCTCAACCCTCAACCCTTTCAAAACCCCCTAAGGTCCATTTCTTTCTTCTTATAGAATTCAGATTGCTCATCGAGGCCAAGTGAATTGGCGAGCTGCACCAGTGCACGGATCGTCTGGATGGCAAAGGGGTCCATATGATAGGCCTGCTCCATATAGGTGTAAGCACTTCTGAAATAGTTGTTAGCTTCATTATAAAGGCTGTCTGCTACTGCATCATCATCCTCATTCAGCCCTTGTAAGTAATATTCTGAGCCCAGGTTGTTATATACGGCACCAAGGTTAAAAAATGCAAGTTCCTTTGAATCATCAATGCTGATCGCTGTTTCATAGGCATCGATGGCCAGCAGGAGGTCAATATCTTCAAGCAGGTTTGCATAAGCCACATGTATATCGTAGTCTTCGGGGAACAGCACCAGTACCTCCTGGAACCGGACGATGGCATCATCCTTCAAAGTAGGATCATTCAAATAAATATCGAGCTCAAACCCGATGAGGTCAGTCATACCGTTATCATATGCCTGCCTGTCCTGCGCTGAAAGAGTTCCATTGGCAGTGTGTTTGCCAAACTCATTGTTAAGCAGGTTCTGCCCATCCATCAAAGTGGCAAGGGCAAGCCTGTTGTTTTGCTGTCCATAGCGCTCGATCATGGCTTTTCTGAAAAAGACATACGCCATTAGAAAATCAGCTTCTACCGGAGTTTTGTTCTTGTAGGCAGCGATACTTTCGGCAAAAAGTTGTTGCGCACCGAGGGAGTCGCCAAGCGCAAGATGCACCTGTCCGAGGAGGTCGCAGGCGAGGTAGGTCGGAGAGATGTCTTTGGCAGCTGCGAGGTAGCCCCTGGCTGCTTTCAGGGCTGCCTCCCTAACATTGCTTGCCTGCCCGGGGTCATTGGCGGTGTTTAATGCCGACAGGCCTGTTTGCAGGATGGGGTTATAAAGGCCGGAAAGGTCCGCAATTATATCAGTTTGAAGCTTATTGTCAGCAGTTTTGAGAGCTTCCTTGTAGTCAAAATAACTTTCGACCAGGGCATTTTGCATGCCTGACAACTTTTCCTGGTTGCCACTTTCAACAGCCAGGCGCAAAACCTGTATCCTCGACTTTGCGAGGTAATAGTAGGCAGCAGCAACATAGTCGCCACTGAGTTCATCAAGGTTGGCCAGGGCGTCGCCCGAAAGCTCATATGCTTTCTGGTATTCTCCGGCAGCGTATGCTTGTATGGCATTGGATACCCTGTTATTCTGCCCCCTTGCCGTTGGGATCAAAATGATTACGGAGAGAATTACAGTAGTTATTACAGTTCTTATGTTCATGCTCATTGTCTTTCTAATAAGAGATCGCTGTAGGATACAGAAAGGAGCTGATCATCGCTGATATTCAGGATTTTAATAAAATGCTTGCATTGTTTGTCAAGAGCTTCCTCCTCGCCGCTTTCTCCTATCGCTTCTATCTCAAGGAAATTTCCCAGCCCTTCAACCCTGTCGATATGGAACTTTACATTGTCGATGAAGTAAATATCCCTGTGCTTATCAACAACAACCATAATGCCTAATACTTCTTCAAGGATCTTTCTCAGATGAGGGTTTTCACCTCCGGGGTATAGCAATACCTCTGATTTTTTTGGCCCTGCCTGATCACTGCGCTTGTAGTAGATCAGATTCTTCTCGATGCTTCCTTCCCGTAGCTTCAGGCGGCCTTCTTTCACTGTGAAATAGGTGTCGATCTGGTGGTCTGTCCCTCTGTAGTCCGCCCCCAGTCCGGCAAGTATTTTTGCTGCCGCCCCCGGATCAGGGCATCGGGCCTTTATTTCAATGTTAACAGGCATGATTGATCAATTATGGACTGGCAAAGCTAAGCATTTTAGGGATGGGATAATGCCCGCTACACCATCACCGATTGTTATGGTTTTTGCCCAATAAAGGTGACTACAGCCGCAGTACCCTGGTAACGACGGCTCTCATCAAATATGATGTTTTCTTCCGTGGCCTGTATGATATCGAGTTTTTTGAAATCTTCCATCAGGTCCGCTGCTGAGTAAAGCAGATCTATATCCTTTGGCCCGCCTGAGTTATTATTGATCTGGTCCTTGCCAAAAACTTCCATGACAAGTAATCCACCCGGTTTCAATGCTGCTACGAGATAGGGATGATATATACGTCTGGCCTCGGGGATGAGGTGAAAATATATCAGGGCTATCATGTCAAAGCTTTGTGGTTCCGTGGGGAAGTCAAGTATTGACCCTGTCCGGTAATCGAGTTCCACTCCTTTCTCCTCTGCCAGCATCATGGCCTTTTTTCTGCCATTCTTGCTCTGGTCGAAAGCAAACACATCCCAGCCCTGAGTTGCGGCATATACAGAATTCCGGCCTTCGCCATCGCCCGGCAACAGGATTTTTCCTGCAGTGGCATTATCTATGCAGGATTTGAAGAAGGCATTCGGCTCCTTCCCATAATAATAGTGCTCCGGTGCATAACGTTCATCCCAAAACTCACTCATATAAAAAGTATTGATGTGCGAAGCTAATTATTATCCTCGAATTCATTCATTCCCGGGAATACGATTTTTGTAACTTTGTTTGAAATAAAAATTCTGAAAGGCAAGTTATGCTTTCTGCAGTTAGAGATGCGATTATATTTACCGGGACACTCTCTGTTCGAAAGCTGTTCAATTACATCCTTATCAAATGCAGCTATTTTGTGAGTCTGCTGACCCGCCACCCGCATCACCGGGGAATGCCGGTAAGCATTTCTGTTGAGCCCACCACATCCTGTAACCTGAGTTGTCCTGAATGTCCGGCCGGCCGTAAGGATTTCCATCGCCCCCGGGGAGAAATTTCACTGGAGGAATTTCAAAATGTGATCGATCAGCTGAAAGGCCATCTCATGTACCTTATGCTTTATTTTCAGGGTGAACCTCTACTAAACCCGGAGTTTTTCGATATGGTCTCATATGCCGGGCAAAATAAAGTTTATACAGCTACCTCCACAAACGGGCATTACCTCGATGATGATAATGCTAAACAGCTTGTCCGCTCCGGCCTCGATCGTCTGATCATCTCCCTGGATGGCACAGACCAGGATACCTATGAGCAATATCGAAGGGGCGGTGACATTCAAAGAGTCTTATCCGGCATCCGTAATGTTGTTAAATGGAAAAAGGAACTCAGGTCATCACGCCCGTTCCTGATCATCCAATTCCTGGTGTTTAAACATAATGAGCATCAGATAAAGGATATCAAAAAGCT